>NZ_CAXBCK010000024.1:0-52174 GCF_963974425.1 uncultured Marixanthomonas sp. | reverse complement strand
ATCTTGTAAGTTCGAGTGATTTCAGATGTCCTGAAAGGACAAATGGAATAATATCGAGAACCGAGTGATTTAGAACCCTTATAAGACAATATAAATAGCCCGTACTGAACATTGCCAAAATAATTCGAACACTAGATACCTGACTGAATACAACATACAAGTAAGTGCTAAAAAAAGGTGTCACAACCATTCTCAAACCCTTGTTTTATGTTTGTAGTAGTAAAATTAAAGAAGGAGTTGTGTTTTTTAAAGTAAATAGTAAAAGCGTACTAAACTTGGTTAAATGTTAAAAACTTTGCTAAAATGTTAATAGTTTTTAAGCTGAATAAAGAAGTAAAATGTTAATTTTAACATTGTAAATCAATTAGTAACTAAATGTTTAAAACCAAGTAACATGAAACAAGTGAAGAATTCAGGTGTCCACCATCAGATGGTAAGGCACCGCAGAGACAAAAGAAAAGTCCATGAGACGATTAGTAATTTATCCAGAAGATGTACAGGTATTAATGGCGGTTAGCCCTGGTCATGCCCGTAAAGTCATTAGAAAAATAAAAAAAGCCGTCGGTAAGGACAAACAAATACCCGTGTCCATCCGCGAATTCTCTGAGTACATGGGCTTAGAGTACGAGGACGTGCTCAACGAAGTCAATGCACACAAAAAAGCATCTTAATATTTTTTCTACAATCAAAAATAATTTATCCTACTCACTACTCACTACTCACTACTCACTACTCACTACTCACCACCCAAAACTCCCAAAAAATTCCATATCTTAGCCACCAAAATCAGTTACCCCATGCAACCGCTGGTCAGCATCATCATTCCCACCTACAACCGTGCTCACTTGATAGGGGAGACCTTAGATAGCATTATAGCGCAAACCTACCAAAACTGGGAGTGTGTCATTGTGGACGATGGCAGTACCGATGATACCGATACGATTATGGCAGCATATATAGAAAAAGATAACCGGTTTCAGTATTATCACCGCCCTAAAATTCATTTACCCGGGGGAAATGGCGCAAGGAATTATGGATTGGAACAAGCTACGGGCACTTATGTAATATTTTTTGACAGTGATGACTTAATGACTCTTGACCATATTCAGGTAAAGATTGAAGCGCTGTTAAAACAGTCTTGCGATTATGTGATTGCCAAAACTAAATTTTTTAATTCGCTTGATCCCTGGATAGAACGAATGTATGAAGGTGTTAGAAATGGGGTCACAGCAGAAAAGTTTATTCTTCAACAGTTAAGTTGGCTTACCTATGATGCATGTATAAAGGCTGATCTTGCAAAATCCATAGACTTTAATGAGTCTCTCCGTTCCGGGCAAGAGTTTAATTATTTTTCAAAGTTGGTTTTAAAATCTGTAGATACTGTATTTATCGAAAAATATCTTACTCTTCGGCGGGTTCATGACGACTCTATTAGAGGAACCCTGCCTAATAAAAATTTAGTTATGGTCAGCGCCTATACATCTTGTTGGTATACTTATAAAGATATACATGCGGATGCGAGTCCACGAATAAGAAAAGGCTTACTAATGCGGTGTATTGATATGCTATACAAGTGTCCAAAAATTAAGTTCCCCCATACTGGTGCTTTGGCTAAGACAGTGTTTAGGGAATTTGGTGTTTGGTCCAGTATCAGTTTTCTTTGTATGCGGTTTTTGAATACACATTTTAAAAAAGGATATTACTTTAGAAAGGTAATAGCAAAGAAGTACGAAAAAACAGGAATAACCTATAATTAACATGGAGACCTTTCCTCTTATATCGATAATAATTCCTACTTTCAATAGAGCTAATGTTCTTGGAGAAACCTTGGACTCTGTAGTTAATCAAACCTACCGAAATTGGGAGTGTATTGTTATTGATGATGGCAGTACTGATAATACCCAAGACTTGGTTTTTTCCTATTTAAAAAAGGAGAGTCGTTTTCAGTATTTCAAGCGACCCAAGTATATTCCCAAAGGTCCAAGTGCCTGTAGAAACTTTGGTTACGAGCAGAGTAATGGCGAATACATACAATGGTTTGACAGCGATGATTTGATGCACCCTGAAAAATTGAAAACAAAGATAGAGGTAGCAATAGAAAAGGGGGCTGATGTAATTGTAGATAACCATGGCTCCAACGACTATATTAAAATATCAAATTTTAATATAGAGTGTTTTACTTCAAGTGATTTTTATATTGATTATTTATTGGGAAAATATCCTGTCATCACCAATGATGTTATGCTGAAAAGAAGTTGCATCAAGAAAGAACGATTTGATGAAATACTATGGAAAGGGGAGGAGTATGAGTTTTTTGCCAGAGTTTTTCAACAAAACCTTACCTATTGCTTTTGTGATGTAGTATTAACAAAATATGAAATATCACCTGATTCTATTTCTATTTCATCCAAACAGTCGGAATCTTTAATCTATCTTTCAAAAAAAATACAAGGGTTATATACATCTTTTCCTTTAATAGTTGCAAAAGCTAAGTATCAAGGACGTAAAACTTACAAGAATTTAGTCTTAAAAAAGCAATTAAGTTTAATTTTTAAACATTTTAATTTTTTTAGAAAGTCTCATCATAAATCAACTTTTGTTTTTATGCTATTTATTATCTATAATTTTATAACAAAATCCGGATTTGATGTTATAAAACCTAAGAAGAATGTAACTAAATGAATTTTTTATTCCCCAACCTGCCATACGTTATGCTACTAAAAAATTACTACTTTATCTTTTTAGCTAGGACTTCCAAAACCTTGGGAAAAGGAAAGTATTTTCGGAAAAAGTTATTTTCAGCCAGGAGGATTCTCGAATTAAATTTTCCGGCTGACGATGATTTTAGTTTTTTACAAATAGGAGCGAACGATGGGGTTAGTTTTGATTTTCTACACTCTTTTGTAATGAAACGTAAGAGCAGCGGAATAGTTGTAGAACCCGTTAAAGATTATTTTGATGAGTTATGCGAAAATTATAAAACAGTGCCGGCCATTATAAAAATAAACAGTGCCATCCACAGAAGTGAAAAAAGCATTATTATTTATAAAATTGATAAAAATAAAACATACTTATATCCAGATTGGGTGAAAGGGATTGCCTCTTTTAACGTAGAACATTTAACGAAGTTTGAATCTATAGACAGAGAACATATTATAGAGGAAAAAGTATTAGCCGAACCTCTTATGAACATTATTGAACGAATCAGTATACCAAAAATTGATTATTTTCAAGTAGATACCGAAGGGTATGATTATCATGTAGTTGACCTATTTGATTTTTCAAAATATAAGCCTAGAATGATAAAGGCTGAATATATTAACTTGAAACTTGAAGAAAAGAAAAAAATGAAAAAAAAATTAAAAGAAAATGGTTATTTTTTCTTTTTTGAAGGGTTGGATATCGTTGGGATGGATTTAAATACCATAAAATTATAATGGCAATACCAAAAACTATACATTATTGTTGGTTTGGAACTAACCCCATACCCAACCGTTTGCAATATTGTATTAAGAGTTGGAAAAAACTTCTACCTGATTATACCTTTATTTTATGGAATGAAGAAAATACAGTATTTGATTGTGACTTTATAAAAACCGCATATGCTGCAAAGAAATGGGCTTTTGTTGCAGACTTTGTTCGCATTAAATCAGTTTATGATTATGGTGGTATTTATATGGATACCGATATGCTGTTATTAAGATCTTTAGACAGTTTTTTGAATCATGATTGTTTTTTTGTAGCGGAGCACAATCTTAGTATTGGTGTAGGTATCTTTGGTGCCGAAAAAAACAATGCCTTTATTAAAAAATGTTTAGATACGTATTATGCAGAGGAAGTTATATTATCAACGAGTCCAGAAAGAGTAACCAATACGTATTTAGAAGTATATAACGCAGATAAAAAATTTGATGAGACTATTTATGAAGAAGGACTCACTATTTTTAAACCCGAATATTTTTATGCCTTACCTTATCAAAAGCTATTTGATATTCATAAATACAAAAAGTACCTTACTCCTAAATCATATGGGGTACATTTATGGGAGGGGTCATGGCATAACTATAATGAATTAATGTTGTTACGGCGCAAAGAATATAAGAAGGCATTTAAAAGAATAATTAAATCTATTTTTAAAGAGAGAAAATTCAATTATACTTATCTTAAAAAAATAATAGTCGCTTTCAAAGATGCTGTTTTAACAAAAAATGCCTTTAAGTAATTTTTTATAAAATAATGTAAGTGAAAAGTATTGTACTTATTATATCTTATTTTGGTAAGTGGCCGTTGTGGTTTGATGCTCATTTGGTTTCTATAGCTGCAAATTCTGATATTCATTGGTTGTGCCCTACTGACTGTGAAATACCCAAAAACCATCCTCCAAATATTAAATTCTTACCCACAACCTTGTCCAAGTTAAATACACGTATAAACCAAGCCGTATTGGCAGAGGTGCCTTTAACCTACAGGAAACTTTGTGATTTAAAACTTGCATATGGTGACATTTTTCAAGAAGAAATAAAAGAATATGATTTTTGGGGCATCTGTGATATGGATATAATTTGGGGAGATATTCGTACGTTTATTACCGAGGATGTATTATCTACATATGATATTATCTCAAGTAGAAAACATAATACATCGGGTCATTTCACCATTTTTAAAAACCAAAAACAATTAAATACGCTTTATAAATCAATTCCAGATTACAAAAGCAAACTTGAAACAGTACAGCTTCAACGGATGGACGAAGAAATTTTAACTGAATACTTATGGCAAAAAATTAATCATCCTTCAAAACAAACTTTCCAAATTAAATGGGATTCTATACTTTGCAATCAAGAAAACGGTCGTGATTCACACCAAGAATATTATTTGGATACATGGCTATGGAAAGATGGCAAGATGTTGGAGCTTAAAAATGGAAAGCCCGTAAATGAAGTAATGTACCTCCACTTTATCAATTGGAAACGCACCATGAAATATTCTCAGGTGAACTATAAGGATAATCCCAATAGTTTTTATATAAGCTACAAGGGTATACACTATATACCCCATTCAGGTTTTTCAAAGGCTTTAAATGGAATTAAGAATTTGTTTAATGGGTATTATGCGATACTTTCTCGAAAGCATATATTAAAGAAGATAAAAAAACGGTTAAAATAAACAGTTGGTGAACCTTAAATATTATATATCCCAATTTAAAGCAGAGGTTAATTATTTACCCAAGAACTTAGCTTATTTCTTCTCAAAAAAGAAAAAAGCAATTTACATTGGTTGTACAGGACAAGGGAATTTGGGGGATGAAGCTATATTTGAAGCAATACATTTAATGCTCAAATCAAATTTTAATGTATATGAAATATCTTATGCGAAACCATCAGCAGGCAAATACTTAAGGAGGTTTCTAATCAAAAACCCTGATTATATTATCCTTGGCGGGGGTACAATAATTAAAAAAGGATCAAATGAAAGTTATTTAAAAATTTTGAACGATTCAGTTTTGAGATGGCCAAATGCTAACACGGCTATCTTAGGGCCAGGTGTTTCAGAACCTAATTTTGCTGACTTTATTGGATTTCCGATAGACATTGAGGGTTGGAAAGCTTTTTTAAATATCGCGAGTTTTATAGCTGTCAGAGGAGTTCGTTCACAAGAACGATTAAAGTCATGGCAAATAGAAAAAGATGTTTATATTTTTCATGATCCTGCCGTTTGGTTCACTAAGAAGGATTTTAAGAAAAAGAAAAAAGAAAAAAGAATAGCTTTAAATTTTGCTGATATAGGAAATCGTATTTTTGGTAAAAATCAAGATTTAATCAAAGAGTTTGCAATTGGTATTGTAAATATTCTTCAGAAAAATGGATGGACTATATTTCTTTACCCTACAACAAAAACCGATATGGACTATATGTTAAACAGTATAGGTTTAAAGAATTTTCTTGAAATAAATATTTATAGAAATTATACAAACATTGAGCAATCTTTGAGTTTTTTAGAATCTATGGATGTGTTTGTTGGTCAACGGTTACATTCAGTTATTTTTTCAGCAACAGTTTCAACTCCTTTTTTCGCATTGGAGTATGAGCCTAAAACCAGTGATTTTTTAGAAACAATTGATATGCTTGATTATAAAGAGCAAATAGATAAACTAGATATAAAAACAATATTTAATAAGATAAAGGAAATTTATTTAAATATTGACTATGAACAATTCAATTTAAATAGAAAGATTGTAAAGGCAAAAGAGCAACAATATAAATGTTTGAATAAATTCCTTAATAATCATTGATAATGAAAATTTCCCTTCTTCATCCTTTTACTCCCCAAGCAGCCGGTGTCGTTGAAAAAAGTGTTGCCACCTATCATAGTCAGCCTCATTTAAAAGCTTTGGAAAAGTTAACAGTGTTAGAGGAAACTACGTGTAAAATGGAGTACTTTACACTAAAACGTAGATACTATGGGTATAGACATAATGAAGTAGTATATAATTTTTATCCAGTAAATTTTACGTGGAACGGAGATCATAAAAAGTGGAAAAAACAAACTTCAAAAAAATGCTTAAAAGTATACAATAAAAACACACCAGATGTTACCATCATTAATATGTCCGGCCATTCCAGTCCTTTCTCGTATGAACTTTCAAAAGTAATTTTAAAAAATAAAAAACAATATATAGCTATGTTAGGGGGACAACATTATACCGATAATGATCGTAATAGAGCATATTATAAAGGGGCTAACCATATACTTGTTCATACACATTTACAAAAAAAACAAATGGAAGAAATGGAGCTTTTTCAGCATTTGGATATTCGAGTGTTTCCTTTGGGCGTAGACTGCACAGTATTTACCCCTAAACAAAAAACAAATACCTCACCGAAATTATTATATGTAGGAAGAATTGTAGAGTGGAAAAGAATTCATTTAGCAATTGAAGCAATAGCCGTATTGAAGGAAAATGGTTTTCCAGGCGCCACTTTAAAAATAATAGGTCCAATAAGCTCGCAAGGTTATTTAGATAGATTATTGAATTTGATTAAAGAAAAAGGCTTGCAAAATAATATAGAATTTCTAGGTCATAAAGAACATGCGGAACTTCCCAAATACTTTCAGGAAGCAAACCTTTTTACACTACCTAGTGATAAAGAAACTTTTGGGATGGTTATGATCGAGGCAATGGCCTGTGGAACTCCAGTTGCCGGAATAGATTGTCCAGGTGGCCCTGCTGATGTTATTACCCATCAAAAAGATGGCTTGTTATCTTCTCCGGAGAATTATAGCCAAACCATAATTGAGTATTTTAGAAATAAAAATAGTATCCCTGAAATAGAAAAGGAGGCTCGTCAAAAAGCTTTAAGAAATTATAGTATTGACGCTACTTACAAGGTTTTAAAGAAGTCGATAGATTCTGCCTTTTATGGGAAATAAAAAACCTACATATACAGTTCAAATTCATACTCCACAGGAACTCAACCACTCCTCCTATATTCAAACAGCATTATTTGAATTGCAACGACAGGGGGTGATAGCGGTGAAAGTAGCGCTATCATTAAAAAAGAATAAAGGCAGGCTAACAATAGGTCGTGATAAAACCATTTCAGAAACACCTCATGCATTTCCTAAAACATCCTTTTATACACTAATTGATAACACGACCCAGCAAAAGATCGCCTTTGCAACCGATTTATATGACCATGCGGAGCATTTTTCGAAAACGGCATTAGATACCTGTGATTATTATTTTAAACGAAACTTTGAAAGTAGGTTTGTAAAAGCTGCACAAAAAGAAGCACATGCAACTATTTGTAAGTTAGGAATCACCTTCGGTACGCATTCAGAATTTAAGCAAGGAGCCTTTAAGTTTTATACCGGTTTATTTTTAACAAACTTACGGCTCGCTATGAAATGGGACCGTGCTTTTATAAAACGAATAATTTACACTTATAAAAGACAAAAAAAACATTGGCAATTTATAAATACATCACGGAGGATAACCCGGTTTGAAGCTTATGAAACGCCAAAGGAAAAAACGATTCTGTTTCAAACCCGTTGTTTTCTGCACGAAAATGATATAGATGTACAGCAAATCCATCAACAACGCTATCGTATTATTAAACTGTTACGTACACAGTTTCCCAACCAATTTTTAGGAGGCTTCATACCTTCTAAAATAGTGATCGAAAAATACGATGATGCATTGACCAATGTTCCTGTCGAGCCCGAAGCGTATTTAAATGCCATGAAAAAAGCTAAAATTGTAATATATACTCGGGGCCTAGCCAATTCCCCGGCTTGGAAGATGGCAGAATACCTATCGCAAGGAAAAGTGATTATCGCAGAGCCATTAACGGCCGAATTACCTGTACCACTTATTGAAGGAAAAGAACTTTTATATTTTCAAAACGACGCAGAGCTTATTGAGAAAATTAAAACGGTTATGGACGATAAGGTGCTTGCAACTCGTCTTTCAAAAAATGCCCGCACCTATTTTGAAAAGCATGTGCATCCCGTTCAAAATACAAAACGTATCTTAGAACACATGTTACAAAAACCCTTATCATAATTGTGAATATATTTCTAATCCATCACCGTTCCCCACACCACGCTGAAAATTCAGGGTATGGGAGATTGATTGATTATATGGATGCCAAAGTGATTTATGGAAACACTAATTTTCCTTTTAGAATTGCAAAGGTAGTGGCAAGTTTACATTCCCACAAGAAAGGAAATTACAATGTAGGTAGTGTATTAAAGTCCATTGAATTGTTTCAGTTGCTTCAAAAGCATAAAAAAGAAAAGAATGTGGTCCATTATTTAAATGGGGAACGGGATATACGGCACTTGGGATTCTTAAAGCGACACTTTCCGAATACAATATTTTGCGCTACCTTCCATAAACCACCGGAAATACTTAAAAAAACCATTGCAAATGCAACGGCACTAAGGAATCTCGATGGTGCTATTGCGGTGGGTATAAACCAAGTAGATTTCTTAAAAGAGTGGTTACAGTTAGAGAACGTAAAATATATTCCACATGGCGTTGACACCCATTTTTTTGTACCAGATTCATCTAAAAAAAAGAAAAATACGCTATTGTTCGTAGGGCAGCACCTTCGGGATTTTGAAACATTTAATAAAACGGTTCCGAAACTGAATGAAAACATAAAAAACCTAAACATTCAGGCAGTAGTTCATCCAGCTTATGCAAGCAAGATTGAGCCCCATGATTGTATAGAGGTTTTAACAAATATAAAAGATAAAACCTTGCGAACATTATATCAAGAAGCAACTGCCTTATACTTACCCATGGTAGATAGTACGGCCTGTAATTCTATTCTAGAGGCTATGGCATGTGGACTGCCGATTATTACGAGTAAAGTAGGAGGGAATGAAGAATATTTAAAGGATACATCTAATATTTTGATTACTTCCGACAGGTTAGATATGCTTGTACTTAAGGTAAAACAAGTTATTGAAACCCCAACCCGATTAGAAACAATGGAGTGTTCTTCTAGAAAAAAAGCGATAGCTATAAATTGGGAGGTTACATCAAATTCTATTTTAGATTTTTATAATATACTATAACGAAATGAAAGGTTTTTTATATATCGCAAATCGCCAAAAGTTTATTGATGAAGCTATAATATCAGCTCAATCAGTTAAAAGGTTCAATACTGAACCCATCGCTATTGTTTGCACAGATGAATTATATTCCGAAAAGGTGAAGGAAATTTTTGATAAGGTTATAATACTAAAGGAGATTAATCGGCATACTTATCTGTCAAAAGTAATAGGAATGCAAGAAACTCCTTTTGAGAAAACTATTTTCTTAGATTCTGATACTTTTATTACAGATAAAATTTCAGAATTATTTGATATACTAGACTTGGTAGATTTTGCTACTACAGCAGAACAAAATTTGCATACCACCAATATAAAAGGACTCTCTTACAAAACTATTTTTCCAGAATTTAATAGTGGCGTAATAGTTTATAGAAATAATCTACAAATGAAGAAAGTTTTAAAAGATTGGTTTAACTTTTGTGTCGACTCTAAAATAAAAAATGATATGCCAGGACTTCGGGAAGCAGTTTTAAAAAATTTTAATACTATCCGGTTTTCAATTTTACCTGATTGTTACAATGAACACGGATTTTCTACTATGTTAATTTTACGTCAGAAAGTTAAAGTAATTCATGAAAGGTTGGGATATAAAAAAGGTATAATCACACCTCATTTTATGAGTTTCAAAGCGATGGATGCGTTTGCAAAAAAAATAAATAAGGTGGAACATAAAAGACTATATATTCCTAAAGTAGGGCTCATCTCATATAGATGGAGTCCTTCAAATATAATTCTTTATATTAAAAAGAGATTAGGTTATAAACGGGTGTCGAAAAATAGATAAATCTTCCAGTATGAAAATATTGATTTTCGACGGTAGTTTTAAAACAACGCCTTTTATTAATCGTTTGATGAAAGGATTGGTGCAAGAGCATCAAGTCTTTGTTTTGGGATATAATGAAAGGCTATCTCGGCCCATACCGGGGGTACACTATATTTCATTGGGAAGCAATCAAAACAAATTACGATTTGTAACGACTACCTTAAGCAAGGTATTATGCTCAAAAAAAATGAGCTTTTTGTTACCCACTATAAAAAGATTGGCACTGGGAAAACGAAAAGCATTACAGCAACAAAACTTAGATTTGACTATACAAACGATTGCACCGGATGTAATCCATTTGCAATGGCCTTCTGTTATTCCTTGGTTTGAATCCATATTATTAGAAAAAAAAATACCCGTGGTCTTGAGTCAAAGAGGGTTTCACAGTAATGTGCGCCCTTTTGTAGATCAAGAGAATTTTAACTACTTAAAAACTTGGTTTCCATATATTACTGGTTTTCATTCCGTTTCAAAAGCCATTTCTATTAATGGGGATAAAGTTTGGGAATCCCCAAATAAAATTGATAGTATTATCTATACGGGTGTAGCAATAAACCAAATTAGCTTTCATTCAACATATAAGGTATTACAACCTATCCAGTTGCTTTCTATAGGGAGACCCCATTGGGTGAAAGGGTATGATTATGCTTTACAGGCATGTAAATTATTAAAAGAACAAGGGCTAGCTTTTCATTATACTATCATTGGAGGAAAGGGAGATGAAGAGTTACAGTTTTTAATTCACGATTTGGGACTGCAAAATAGCGTTACCCTTGAAAATAGATTACCACAAACGGCTGTCTTTAAAAATATGCGCAATGCTTCATTACTCCTAATGCCCAGTCTAGAAGAAGGGTTGCCCAATGTGTTGGTAGAGGCCATGGCTGTGGGGTTGCCGGTACTCAGCACAAACTGTGGGGGCGTACCAGAATTAATAGAACATGGTGTTAATGGTTGGATGATTCCTATACGAAATCCTACAGCGATGGCCGAAGGAATTCTAAATTTTACCAACTTGTCTGAGAATGAAATTGAATCAGTTAGAAGAGCAGCTCGTAAAAAAATAGAAAAACAACACAATGAAGCGCAGATGATTAAAGACATGGTAGGGTTCTATAGCATGGTGGTGGAAAGAGCGACGAAACCTATGAATCTGGAAGGATGAGATTCTTCACTCCGTTGCGCTACGTTCAGGATGACAGAGCCTTTGTCATTCCGAAGGAGGCACGACTGAGGAATCTCTTTTCCTTTTCTCCATTGCAATAACCTAAGTACAAAAGATTCTTCACTCCGCTTTGCTGCGTTCAGAATGACAAGGCAACATGTCATTCCGAAGGAGGTTACGACTGAGGAATCTATTTGTAGATTGTTAGAGTATTAAATTATGAAATAGCTTGAAAGTGGGAGAAGAGATTCTTCACTCCGTTGCACTGCGTTCAAAATGACAATCCCTTGTCATTCCGAAGGAGGCACGACTGAGGAATCTATCCCTCCCCGAATTGCAATGATTTAACTCAAAAGATTCTTCACTTCGCTACGCTGCGTTCAGAATGACAGTTGGCTTCGTTGCACTGCGTTCAGAATGACAATCCCGTGTCATTCCGAAGAAGGCCACGCCCCTTGTCATTCCGAAGGAGGCACGACGAGGAATCTTTACACCGTATCATTTAAGAACTCCCAATTCGCATTAAACCCTGAAATTAAAGCTTCCTTTTTCTCTCTTCGATACCCCTTGATTTGTTTTTCTCTTTTAATAGCAGTATCAATTTCATAAAACTGTTCAAAATAGATTAAGTAAAAGCATTTGTATTTTGCTGTAAAGCTCTTTGAAAATGGAAGTGGATTTTTATGATGATATAAGCGTTGCTTTAAATTGTTTGTTACACCTGTATAGAGAACAGTTTTATTTTTATTAGTTAGCATGTAAACAAAGTAGTTATGAGAGCCTTTAGTTTTCATCTTGTTAAGATAATTAATTTATAGCACAAAGATTCTTCACTCCGCTGCGCTACGTTCAGAATGACAAAGCATCATGTCATTCCGAAGAAGGCACGACTGAGGAATCTCTTTTCCTCTTCTCCACTGCAATAACCTAAGTACAAAAGATTCTTCACTCCACTGCGCTGCGTTCAGAATGACAAAGGCAACCTGTCATTTCGAAGGAGGCACGACTGAGGAATCTACTTTTGGCCTGAGAGATTCTTCACTCCGCTGTGCTGCGTTCAGAATGACAGAGGGGCTGTGCTACGTTCAGAATGACATGTTTTACAAATGATTGTCAAATGATCAATTTTTCCTATCTTCGAAATCGCTATGCACACTGTTAAAACACCCATACTTCCTACTCGTCAGCAATTCGTCAACACGGATGCGCCTAAGGAATTGGACAAAAAAGCCATCTGTATTTTTGCAGCTACTGGATTCTTTTTAGATACCGATACCTATTGGAAAAACAAAAAGGTGCTACCTTCCGCTTCAAAACATATATTTGATGCGGATAACTATTTGGTAGAAAGTACCCCCTATTTTAAATGGCATTATAGTCCTAAGAATATTTCTTTTGAGACAGCGTTACAGGAGTTTACTTCTCTTTTTGAACAGATTGTTACAGAGCAAGCAAAGGATAAACCTGTTATATTACCACTTTCGGGTGGTTTAGATAGTAGGACACAAGCAGTGGCCCTATCAAAAATGAATAATCCAGTAACCTCTTATAGCTATTCCTTTAAAGGGGGATATCCTGAGAGTAAGATAGCAAAACAGATAGCTGTTGCAAGCGGATTTGATTTTAAGGATTTTACGATTAAACCTGGTTACTTGTGGTCTAATATTGAGGAACTGGCCACTTTAAATAAGTGTTATTCCGATTTTACGCATCCTCGCCAAATGGCAATTTTGGATGAATTAAAAAAAATGAAAGGAGTGTTCTCTTTAGGGCATTGGGGTGATGTTTTGTTTGATCGAGGAGCCCCTGAAGGAACAAGTGAAAAAGAACTTCCTGAATTGATGCTAAAAAAAATAATAAAAAAAGGAGGGATGGAGTTCGCCACGGCACTTTGGAAGGAATGGGGGTTGGAAGGTAATTTTGAGAACTACCTAACGAAAAGAATCGGTACGTTACTCCAAAAAATTGATATAGAAAACCCCAGCGCGAAAGTCCGTGCTTTTAAAAGCTTGTATTGGGCACCTCGGTGGACGTCGGTAAATCTTTCGGTGTTCGAGGCTGCGCATCCTATAACGTTGCCCTATTACGATGATCGTATGTGTCAATTTATCTGTTCGGTTCCTGAAGCATACCTGGCAGACCGAAGGTTGCAAATAGCCTATATTAAGCAGCAAAACCCGGAATTGGCAGCTATAACTTGGCAAGCGCAACGGCCGTTTAATTTGTATAACTTTGAAAAAAATAAAGCACCAAACAATTTACCGTATAGAATAAGTAATAAATTGAAAAGAACGGTAAAAAGCAAATTGGGAAACCCATATATACAACGCAACTGGGAACTGCAATTTTTAGGGATGGAAAACGATGAGCAGTTGCAGGATCATATTTTTAATTCACAATTTAACGCTTTTATCTCAAAACCCTTAGTGGCAAGATTTTATAATGCTTTTAAAACACGGGATGCGGTACAGTATTCACATTCAGTTAGTATGTTGCTTACTTTGGCGATGTGGAATAAAAACCAAAGAAATGGATAAACGTATCAAGGTTTTATATACGATACCAAACTTTAAAACAGCTGGGAGCCAATACGTATTATTGTCCTTATTTAATAGATTAGATAAAACAAAATTTGATCCATATGTTTGTGTTGAAAGCTACCCTGAATTGATACCAGAAGAAATTCCCATTGACCGTCGGCTTACATTTCAATTCTCTAATCATTTAAAACAAGATATACGACGGTTCCGTAAGAAGTTGAAAGCACATGCTATCGATATGGTTCATTCATGGGATTATAAATCTAATTATAGAGAACCATTGGCTTGTCGCTTTGCAGGAGTCAAATATCTGTATACAAAAAAAAATAACGCTTGGTCTAAAAGATGGATGCTAAAAAGTATTCTGTCAAACCATATTATATACAATAACCCAGAAATGAAAAAGCGTTTTTTTAGTTCTCTATTATTTCACAATAAAACTTCGTTTATACCTCACGGTATAGATACAACTGTTTTTAAACCTTTTCCAAGTAAGTCTCGTGACACTTTTAATTTAGGTTGTATAGGAAATATAAACTCAAATAAAAATCAGTTATTCTTAATCAAGATAATAAAATCCCTTCCTAAAAATGTTGTGTTGCATTTATATGGTAATGAAGAAAAAGAATATAGGCACATGTTAAATAAATATATACAAGAGTATGAGCTAGAGAGTCGTGTCCAGTTTCATGGATTTATCGAAAATAATAAAATTTCAAAGATTTTAAATACATTAGATTTGTTTGTTCTGCCTTCCATTAATGAAGGTCTGCCAGTTTCTATTTTAGAAGCTATGGCTTCAGGCGTTCCTGTCTTAAGCTCAGATTCGGGTGGGGGAAGCCGTCATTTATTGGATTCAAAATATATTTTTTCATTAAAAAATCCAGAAGAACTTATTGAAAAGATTTTAAAAATTTATCAGTTAGAGAATGTTAAAAAAAATATGATAATAAACCAAGGTATTCAGACTATTCATAGAAATTATACTTTAATAAATGAAGTAAATTCTTATGAGAATATTTATAAGACCATAATTGATTAAAATGAAAGTAGGCATTGTTATACCCAATACCCCAAGATATTCCGAAACCTTTTTTAGATCAAAAATTAAAGGATTACAAGAGCAAGGGGTCCATGTACGCTTATATTGTCAGAATAAAAATGATGGTTTTGACCTTTGTCCCGTAATTATTGCAGCAAAGGTAACTTCAAACCCTTTATTACAGGGTGTTTACTTTATAAAAGAGTTCCTGTTGCTCGTACCTTTTTTTAAAATGTTACTACACTATAGTAAATTAGAGCGAAAAGAGGGAACCGGCTTCCTACGGCTTGTAAAAAAAATATACCTAAATGCACATTTGCTAAAAGCAAAACTAGATTGGTTGCACTTTGGGTTTGCTACTCAGGCGTTGGGTAGTGAGACTGTTGCCGAAGCAATAGGAGCCAAGATGGCAGTAAGTTTTAGAGGTTTTGATGTCAATGTATATCCGATAAAATATCCGAATGTATATGGTGACGTATGGAAGCAAATAGATAAAGTACATAGTATTTCAATATTTTTACTCGAAAAGGCTTATGTCTTAGGGTTACCTAAAGAAACCCCATTTAAAATTATTAATCCAGCTGTAGCCTTGCGACATATACCTAACAAAAAAGTTTCAAAAAACAACAACCCAATAAAAATTATAACTGTGGCTAGGCTGCATTATATTAAAGGGATTGACGGACTATTGGAAACGGCTGCCTTATTGCGAGAAAAAGAAGTGAATTTTACGTGGGAAGTGATTGGTGAAGGGACTAAACAAGATACGGAACGGTATCTATACCATCGGTATCAATTAGGGTTAGAAAATAGGGTTCATTTTACCGGAAAACAACCCCATCAAGAAGCCGTAAAGGCAATAGCCCATTCAGATGTATATGTACAGACCAGTTTGACGGAGGGGTTTTGCAATGCCGTATTAGAAGCTCAGGCGTGTGGCACTATTCCCATTGCATTTGCAACCGGAGGATTACTGGAAAATATAAAAAATGGTCAAACAGGTTTTTTAGTAGAAGCCATTTCCGCTGATGCTTTATCTACTAAAATTATTGAGGTGCTATCTTTAAAAAAAGAAGAAAAAAAGAAAATAAGCCGGCAAGCTGTAGAACGGGTGAAACAGGAGTTTACTATTGAGAACCAACAACAGGAATTTATTGATTTTTATTCATAATGTGGTCTCGATACAAATTTGAACACTGCTGCCGCGCCTTCAAATTCACTCGACCTGACAGTTGGCATTCGGGTGTCAGTTCGAGTTTTTTTACAGCGCGTAGCGATGTAGAAAAGTATCGAGAACAATTTAACAATCACTTTTTTTAATTTAAGGAAACTGTATATTTACTCCAATGAAACTCTATTATCCAAAATCGCATTACGACAATGCTCAACGAGGACTTCTTTTCCCTTTGTTAAAACCGTTTATAAAAGGGGATAACTTTACTGATCAGCAAAGAATAGCTGTATATGGGGTTTCAAAACAAGATTTTGAATTTACAGATACATTGGAAAAAGCCGACGCAGCTATATTACCTATGGCGTGGAATTATTATGTAAAAACTGCTACGGAGCAAAAGGCAATTGACTTTGTAAAACAATGCGATACATCACAGAAAAAAGTTTTAGCATATAATGCAGGAGGCTATCGCTCTCAGTTTTCAGCACATGACCATACGCTTCCCCCTTTTATTACAGATCCTTTACAAAAATATTTTGATTCCGATAGAATTTTTGAACGTTCATACCAAAACCAACCCTTAATAGGTTTTTGTGGGCAAGCGAATGGTTCCCGGTTAAATGCCATCAAAGAACTGGTTACAACAGCAGGGCGTAATTTAAAAACCAGAGTTGGGCATTCAAAAGAGGAACCGCAAAATATCATATCGACTTCCTTTTTAAGGGCTTCCGTTTTAAAGAAGTTGCAGCAATCTGCAATGGTAAAAACCAGCTTTATCCTTCGGAAAAAATATAGGGCGGGAGTAAAACGTAATAAGGATAAACACAAAACTACCTTAGAGTTTTATAACAACATCAACCAATCAGACTATATAGTATGCGTACGAGGGGCGGGTAATTTTTCTGTTCGTTTTTATGAAACCTTAGCCTTGGGACGCATCCCTGTGTTTATCAATACCGATTGCTCATTGCCTTTAGATGAAGTAATTCCGTGGAAAGAACATGTGGTTTGGGTGGAGTACCGGGAACGTCATCAGGTAGCCCAAAAAGTAACCGAGTTTCATCAAGCATTATCCGAAACGGATTTTATAGCTTTACAGCAAGCCAATAGAAACCTATGGAAAGATTATTTGACGTTGGGAGGGTTTTTTAAAACTTTTCTTCAACACTACCTTACAACCAAATAAAAGAGTATAAGTGTTATTTAATTCCCTTGATTTCGCTATTTTTTTACCGTTAGTATTTATACTGTACTGGGGGTTATGTAGGAAAAGCAAGAGGCATCAAAATCTTTTAATCTTAGTAGCGAGTTATGTGTTTTATGGTTGGTGGGATTGGCGGTTTTTATCCCTATTGTTAATTAGTACGGTTGTAGATTATACCGTAGGGCTACAGTTAAAAAAAACAAACCGGGCAAACCATCGCAAACTTCTTTTGTTTATTAGTCTGGCTGTTAATCTAGGGTTATTGGGCTTCTTTAAATATTATAATTTTTTTATTGAAAACTTTACCACTGCCTTTACTTTTTTTGGTGGCAGTATTCAACCAAATACGTTAAATATTATTCTCCCGGTAGGAATTTCGTTCTATACATTTCAAACACTTAGTTATACCATTGATATATATCGAAAAAAGCTAAAGCCTACGAGCGATTTTGTAAGCTTTGCTACGTTTGTTTCCTTTTTTCCGCAGCTGGTAGCAGGACCTATTGAACGGGCTACACAGTTATTGCCACAGTTTTCAGAAAAAAGAAGGTTTAATGCCAATAATGCTGTCACGGGGATAAAACAAGTAATATGGGGGCTCTTTAAAAAAATAGTAATAGCCGATTCGTGCGCACAATATGCAAATGAAATTTTCGCTACTTACGAAACAGCTTCTTCCAGCACACTTATTCTAGGGGTTGTCTATTTTGCGTTCCAAATATACGGCGATTTTTCAGGCTATAGTGATATAGCCATTGGTACGGCTCGATTATTTAATATTAAGTTGTTACCTAATTTTAGGTATCCTTATTTTTCAAGGGATATAGCTGAGTTTTGGCGACGGTGGCATATTTCATTATCTACCTGGTTTCGTGATTATATATACATTCCGTTAGGCGGGAGCCGGGGGTCCAAAGCACAGCACATGGTAAATCTATTTGTGGTTTTCAGTATTGGGGGGCTCTGGCATGGGGCCAACTGGAATTTTATAGTTTGGGGCGTCTTAAATGCATTGTTTTTTATACCATTAGTGTTTTATAAAAAGTATAGCGTACACAAAGACACCGTGGCGCAACATACTGTATTGCCAAGTTTGAAAGAAGGAGTGCAAATGTTGTCCACTTTTATGGTAGTTTTGGTGGGGTGGGTCTTTTTTAGGTCGGAAACGCTTTCTCAAGCATTGGGATATCTTAAAGGAATATTCAATTTTGATTTCCATTTTGAATTACTGAACATAGGGCGATATACGGTTGAAATGCTTCCATTATTGATCATATTGATAAGTATAGAGTGGTTTTGCAGAAAACAGGAATTTCCATTGTGTTCTCCACGGTATGAGTATATAAAAACAATAGGAATAGTGATTATGATACTAGTATTTGGTAGTTTTTCGACCTTACAGGATTTTATCTATTTTCAATTTTAATGAAGCAATTTATAACATATAGTGTACTTCTTTTGTTAGCTACAACGCTACTGATGTTTATTTTGGATGCTACCTATACTCATGTTTATAATTCAGGATCGTATAGAAATAAAGTGATGTGGATACGCGATATGCAACCCGACACCTTAAACTATGCTATTTTTGGGTCTTCACGGGCTAAATATACTGTTAATCCTACTGTAATAGCACAACAAACCCAACAAAAAGGAGTTAATTTAGGAATGAACGCATCCGGTCCATTTGAAGTACAGCTGGCCGTGAAGGAGTTTTTTGAGCATACCTTCGCAAAACGTATTTTTGTACAGGTAGATTACACATATTACATGGCCGCCCCCGATAGTATTGGGCAATTGGTTTGGCTACCCTATATAAAGGAAAAAGATATATTTGAACACTTTAAATCGTATGGTAATACGTATAAAACATATAAACAAATCCCAATGTATCGATATTTAATATTCGATGGAAGTTTAGGCTTTCGGAATGTTACCTTGAGCGCTTTAGGGAAAACCCCTGATTTTCTAACTGATAATGGATTTAAAAACAGATGGGGGACTTTACAAGAAGACACACCCTATCCCTATACGTTGGAGCAAAAAACAAATAAGCATATTGATGAAATTATTTCTTTAGCAAAAAAGAAACAAGTAGCACTTTATTTTTTTACAGCCCCTGTATATAGACCCGCAGAAGATTTTTCAGTTTTGGAATCAAATGTTCCTAATTATTCTAATTTATCAAAAACAATTCAAAAAAAAAGATATTTTAGTGATCATACCCATTTAAATCCAGAAGGTGCTAAGCTTTTTACACAACAATTTATAGATACTTTTTTTTCTAAAGAATACAGATACTAGTGATATATGTGTTATTTTGCTTTACATATTAACTACTATTTTCTAGTTGAATTTAATTAAATGAAACAAATAAAAATATATGCCTTTATCTGTAGCTTGTTTCCTCCGATAGTATCGCAAAGTATTAGAAATATTATTTTTCCAATGAGTAAAGCACAAAGTTTAAAAATTGATTTTTCAAAAAAGGCGATTACAGGAAGTATATTTCGTGGTAATACTGCTGATGATCATTCATATAGGTTTGCAATACATGGTTTTTTTGATTGGAGAAACACTATAATAGCTCATCGGTACATTAAAAAATATAAAGGGGATATAATAGAAATTGGTGCTAATGTCGGTACAGAAACCATTTCTTTTTGCGATTTAATTGCAGGAAAAGGAAATGTTCATGCTTTTGAACCCTTGCCGAAAAATTTGATAGCTTTAGAGAGTCTAGCACAAAATACTAATAACTTATTGGTTTATTCAAATGCCATATCTAACAAAACAGCCAAGATTAATTTTCAAATCCCCCCAGAGAATACATCTGGCACAGGAAAAATAGTAGATCATCAAATAATAGGTACTAAGCAAAAAACTATAATAATTGACTCAATCCCATTAGATCGTTTAACACATGTTTTTAGCAACCCTTGTATTGTATCTATAGATACAGAGGGGCATGAACCTTTTGTGCTAGAAGGGGCTAAAAAAACTATACAAAAATTTAGACCAGCAATTATAATTGAAGTAAGCCCGAAATTATTAAAAAAATATGCAAATTCTGAATCTAAAAATATACATAGATATTTTCAAGAAATAGATTACACTTGTTTTATTATAAAAAGATATTCAATACAAAAGGTTTCTCCGAAGGATTTAGACTTAAAAAATGCTTCTAATTGGTTTTGTGTACCAAATGAAAATAGCCAAATTATAACTAAAATTAAAAACGATTTATTGTTAAGGGCCTTTATTCCTTGGTATTGTTTAGCCCCTTTATCATAGAATTAAACTTTCTAAGTTCATGAAAACTGTTTTTATATCGACTTCGCCTCCAGGAAAAGCTAGACCTGATTATTTTCATGCATTGGGCAATTCTTTTACGAGAGATGGCTATCGAGTTGTAATAATTATGGATGGAAGTCCAAAAATTCTTCCTGAACATAATGCTATCTTGTATAAAAAATGGCCTAGCAAAAGACCTACTAATTACAAAGATTTTATTTTTTTGAGAGCATTAATTAAAAAATTTAAACCAGAGGTTTTAATATCTTCATTTGGTTCTGTAAATATCATGAATGTTTGTGGATATCTAGCTGGTATAAATAATAGGGTTAATTATATTTTATCTGTAAGTGAACTTTTTAATAGAAAATCAACGAGATTAAGTTTACTCAAATATAATTTTTTTAAAAAAAGAAAATCTATAGTTTATAAAAAGGCAACTTTATTAGTTGTAAACTCTTCGGGTGTTGAGAAAGATATTAAGAACTATTATGGACTAAAAAAGAATTTTATCACATTGCCAAACCTTATTCAAAATACCTCAATTCCGTACCAAGGAAAAGAGAAAAGAAAAAATCAAATAATTATAGTGGGAAACCTTATAAAAATTAAAGGGCATTTTTATTTACTGAGACAATTTGCAAAAACAATTGAGGAATATCCTGATTTAAAATTATTGATTATAGGCTCTGGGTTGGAAAAAGATCGATTACTAAAACAGGTTTCTGAATTAGATTTAGATAAAAATGTTAAATTTTTAGGGAAAGTAGCCTATGTTAAAATGGCTCAATATTTTTCAAAATCACTTATTCATATTTCTTCAAGTCTAAATGAAGCATTTGGTTTTGTAAACATAGAATCAATGCGAGAGGGAACCCCTGTAATTGCTACAAAATCTGCAGGGGCATTAGATATAATTAAAGAAGGAGAAAACGGATTCTTTTTTTCTCTAGATGATATAAACTCACTTACCAAGGCAATTGCAATTGTTTTGGATAATTGGAAAGATTATTCGGATAATTCTAAAAGAATGTTTAATAATCTATATGACCTTGAAGAACTAATAGACAATCATAGGGACTATTTAAAAGCAAAATTTTCATAAATGCCATTTTCTTTTTTATTTTATTTACAACCAACCTATACTTTTGTACTCCCTAACAAAAAGGGAAAGTATGCTTTTCCAATTCCTGATAAACTGCCCGAATCTGTAAAATTACAGATAAAAATTAATAAAAATTATAAATCTGAGCTAGCACGGCAATACGATATATCTTGGCAAGCACTTCATAAAGGATATTTAGGAGATACCGAAAAATATACAAACTTTAAAAAATTACCAATACAAGATGAATATACTTTTGTGCGTACTTATTTTAATGTTATTTGGTCATTCTATGTTCTATTAATCAGATTATTAACTTTTAAAAACCCTTTTCATGAAATCTCAGCTTGGTGGAAAAGCAGAATAGCTGTTAGAAGTAACTATTTAAAGGAACCTATTACATATTCTGAGTGGAAAAACTTCAATGATGGGTTTATAATAGATAAGCCTTTAGTCAGTGTTATAATCCCTACTTTAAATCGTTATAAATATTTAAAAGATGTTCTAAAAGATTTGGAAAAGCAAGATTATAAAAACTTTGAATTGATAGTAGTAGACCAATCTGAACCCTTTGAAGAAACATTTTATGATCAGTTTTCGTTACAATTACATGTTATTCATCAAAAAGAAAAAGCCCTTTGGTTGGCACGAAATACTGCCATTGAAAAGGCAAAAAGCGATTTTCTGCTATTATTTGATGATGATAGTCGAATAAATAAATACTGGATTTCCAATCATTTGAAATGCCTTTCTTTTTTTGATGCGGATATTTCATCAGGAGTTTCTATTTCTACCATTGGAGCAGAGGTTCCACTGCATTATTCTTTTTTTAAGATCTCTAGCCAGTTGGATACTGGTAATGTTTTAATAAAAAGAGAAGTATTTAGAAAACTAGGACTATTTGATCGACAATTTGAAAAACAGCGCATGGGCGATGGAGAGTTTGGGCTACGGGCCTATTTAGAAGGGTATTTAAATATTTCTAACCCATATGCAGATCGGTTGCATTTAAAAGTGGCAACGGGGGGATTACGACAAATGGGAAGTTGGGATGCGTTTCGGCCTAAAAATATATTTGCTCCTCGACCAGTTCCCAGTGTGCTCTACTTTTTACGTAGGTATTTTGGAAAAAAAAGAAGTCTATTTGCTTTATTAAAAACCGTTCCACCGTCAATTATGCCGTACCGATTCAAAAAAAATAAATCCATGATGGTACTGGGTAGTTTTATATCGATTGTATTGTTTCCTGTAATATTAATACAAGTAATTAGATCGTGGAGTCTAGCTTCAAAAAAAATAAAAGAAGGAAGTATAATTAAAAAGCTGGATTCGTGAAAGTACTACAGGTCATAGATCAATTACAGGCGGGGGGTGCAGAGCGGGTTGCGATAGACCTATCAATTTTGCTTAAAAATGAAGATGTTGATATTGATTTTTTAAACCTTTTACAACCTGCACAACTTGATAAAGAGCTTAAAAAAAATAATATACACGTAACCTATCTTAATAGAAAAAATAAGTACAACCCTTTTCTGTTGCTAAAGCTATTCTTTCTTTTAAATACCTATTCGGTAATTCATGTTCATTCTCGCCATGTTTTAAGGTATGTTGGACTAACTTTTTTTATTCCTACCTTTTTACGAAAGTATAAAGTTGTTTTTCACGATCACTACGGAAACATTGAAATGGACAAAACGATTTCCTATTATTTAAAAAAATGTATTAAAAATTGCAATGCTTATATAGGAGTTAGCGATAAATTGGTTGCTTGGGCCGAAAAGAAAAGGCTAAATAATTCCATTTATTTATTAGAGAATATTGTTAGAGAGAAAAAAAGTGTAAAAAAAATTAATACTAAAAGTGAAATTATAGTTGTTGGTAATTTTAGAGAACAAAAAAATTACGAGTTTTTAATGTCAATTCTTGAAAAGTTGCCCGTGAATGTTTCAATGGATCTTTACGGAGCAATTGTTGATCGCGAGTATTATGAAAAAATAGTAGAACAAGTTAGGAACTTAGGGCTTTCAAACCAGATTAATATAATTGAAAATGAAACGAATATTACGGCTTTATTAATAAATTATAAAATGGCTGTTCATTGTGCTGCATCCGAAACAGGACCTCTTGTTGCTATTGAATATATGTCTCAGCATATTCCATTTATCATGTTTAATACCGGGTCTGTTGCAAAGAAATTAAAGGAGCATAAATATGACTTGATTATGGATACCTTTCATGCCGAGAAGTGGTCTGAAAAAATAGAGAGCGTTTTACAGAATAAAAGCTATTTTGAACGGCTAAAAAAAGAAATAAGGTTACTTTACAGCACCAGTTTTTCAGAAAAAAAATATATATCCACATGTATGGAGATTTACCAAAATATACTACACTCTTAGTAATATCAGACACGACAGTTTTAAAAAGAGATGGAAAGGCTTATGGCTTTGGCCCAGTTGTTAAGGAGATAGATGCCATGTTACATTTGTTTAAAGAAATAACTTGGATTGGTTTTAATCGTCAAGCACAAGCTTATAATAAATCTTCTCTTCTAATATCTTCAGAAAGGGTTAAGGTTATACCTTTACAGCATGTTGGGGGTACAACACTTAGGGACAAAGTTTCAATTATAAAACAGTATCCTTCCATGTGGAAAATAATTAATTCTGAAATAAAAAAGCATACGTATATACATTGCCGTGCCCCGTCAAACCCTGCATTTATAGCAATGCATCTTTCTAAAAAATATCCTAAAAAACGTTTTTGGTTTAAATATGCCGGCAACTGGGTAGGAAAAGCGCCTTATTTTTATAGATTACAACGAGATTTGTTAAAAAAATTGAATAAAAATACTCTAATTACTGTTAATGGTACATGGGATAATCAGTCTGAAAAGGTACTGGCATTCGAAAATCCTTGCTTAACTGAAAGTCACAGAAAAGAGGGGGAGGTAACAGTACAAGGTAAATTATATACTAAGCAAAAGAAGTATTGTTTTGTAGGGGGATTAAACCAAAATAAAGGAATACTTTTATTGTTAGAAGCCCTTAAGACAATAATAAACGAAGAGTTTGGTGAACTACATATAGTTGGGGATGGTAACCTGGAGCACGTGGTATCCTCCAAAGTGTCAGGGTTAAACCATAAAATAAAGTTGCATGGTTCTTTGTCTAAAAAGCAAGTTCATGAAGTTTATAAAAAATGTCACTTTATTGTATTACCCTCTAAAAGTGAAGGGTTTCCTAAGGTTATTGGGGAGGCCATGAATTTTGGGTGCATACCTATAGTTTCAGATATATCTTGTATTGGCCAATACATTGAGACCGATAAGACGGGTTTTTTAATAACCCCAGTTAATGAAGTAGAAACTAAAAAGGCGTTGCAAAAAAGCTTTTCTGTTTCAGAAGAAAAATTTAAAAACATCATTAATTTAAACTATAAACTCGCTGAGCGTTTTACATATACTCATTATTTAGAAAGAATAGAAAAAGATATTTTTAAAAACCCATAATTACAGTTACTATAAAATTAAATAAAAAATACACCTATTTTCATTTATTGCTATTGCATATAGTGATAGGCTATACTATTTACGTCTCCGGGGCAACATCAAAATTCATTTTACTGGGGGCAATTTGCTTCTTTTTATATCGAATTATCAAGAACGGAAATAAAAATGATGAGGTGTTATTTGGTGCTGCTTATGTTACAGGGTTTGAAGTTCTTTCTAGAATGACAGGCGGTGCATTCACATATGAGTTCGCAAAATATGCAGTTATTGGGTTTTTAGTGCTCGGCATGTTTTACAGGGGGTTTACACGAACCTCATGGCCTTATGTGTTTTATTTATTTTTATTAATACCGGGTGTTTTATTCTCAGCAATCAATTTAAATTATAATACTGATGTAGGAAATGCCATTGGATTTAATTTAAGCGGCCCTGTATGTTTGGGGATTTCAGCATTATATTGTTATAACCGGAAAATACCTAAAGAACGATTCGCGTCTATTTTACATGTATTAATATTGCCAATTATTAGTATAACTATATATTTATATTTTTATACCCCAAGTATTCGAGATGCTTTAGAAGGCACCGCTTCCAATTTTGCGGCTTCTGGTGGCTATGGTCCTAATCAAGTCGCTACCGTTTTAGGCTTGGGGATGTTTATTCTTTTTGCTCGATTATTAACTATAAATAAAGCCTTTATTAATATCATAGACTTACTCTTATTGGCTTTAGTAAGCTATAGAGGTATTGTTACTTTTTCAAGAGGAGGAATTATCACAGCTGCAATATGTGCACTTGTTTTTTTAATCTTTCTTTATTTTTTTAATAAAACGGAGTCTAAAAGAAATATAGCAGTAAAGGTAGGTGTAACAGCATGTGTGATTTTTGGAATTTGGGTTGTTTCCTCTATAACGACATTAGGACTAATTGATAAAAGATATTCAAATGAAAACGCTGCTGGAGAACTTAAAGAAGATATAACAACAGGTAGAAGCAAATTGATAGCATCCGAATTAGAAGCCTTTTATGAATATCCTATAACAGGAATAGGAGTGGGTAAAGTAAAAGAATACCGTCAAAATAAAACAGGAGTTTTGTCAGCTACACATAATGAATTAAGTCGCTTGCTTTCTGAACATGGAGTTTTTGGTTTTTTAGCTATTATAATACTATTGATTACTCCCGTACTATTTTGGTTTGCTAATCAAAGTAATCCCTATTTATTTGCTTTCTTAGCCTTTTGGTTTTTAACGATCAACCACTCTTCAATGCGTATCGCAGCTCCCGCATTTATATATGGCTTGGCATTATTAAACATTACCTATGAAAAGAAAAAGAAACCTATTGTACATAGGGAATAAACTGGCTGCAAAAGGAAGTACTCTTAGTACTATTGAAAGTCTAAGCCGTAAACTGCAAGAAGAAGGTTTTACTGTTACTAGTGCGTCTGCTGTGGTCAATAAACCGCTTAGAATGATCCATATGCTATATAGTGTATGGAAATACAGAAAATGGGCTGACTTGGTTTTAATCGATACCTATAGTACCTTAAACTTTCAGTATGCTGTTTGGGTGGCTACCGTATGCCGTTGGTTTACTATTGCGTATATACCTATTTTACATGGTGGCAATCTACCAACTCGACTCCAAAAAAGTAAAAAACAAAGCAGAAAACTATTTGGTAACGCAACCACCAATGTGGCACCGTCCCATTATTTGCTAGCGGCTTTTAAAGAAGAAGGGTATAGTAATCTTACCCATATCCCTAATACAATACAGATTGAAAAATATCCTTTTTCACTCCGGGAACACCCAAAGCCCAAACTCTTATGGGTACGCTCCTTTGCCGAACTGTATAATCCCATGCTTGCTTTGCGCGTACTCGAACATTTAATAAAAGATGGTTATACGGAAGCGGAACTGTGTATGATAGGACCCGATAAAGATGGTTCTATGGCTCAATGCAAAGCATACGCAATACAAAAGAACTTACCCGTTACATTTACTGGGGGACTTGTTAAGGAAGAATGGTTACAGCAATCGAAAGGGTATGATATTTTTATTAATACAACACACGTAGATAACACACCTGTTAGTGTAATTGAGGCTATGGCGCTTGGATTGCCAGTTATTTCAACAAATGTAGGGGGTATACCTTATTTATTGACGCAAAATGACACAGGAATACTTGTGCCTCCTAATTCAATAGAAAATTTTGTTGCAGCCATTAAGCAGATACTTCAAAATCCCGATAAAACAACTGCCATGACTATTAAAGCAAGAAATTCGGTAGAAAAATTTGATTGGAAAGAAGTAAAAAAACACTGGATTTCAACGCTACAGAAGTAAAGATTTTTAAATTTACTTCATTTAGTAGCTAATTGCAGTTTTAAATGATTTAATTTTCCAAAAAGAAGTATGGGTCTCAACAAACAACAAATAGGTATTGTAATACCCTATTTTAATGCCAGCAAGCATATTGAAGCTGTAGTACAAAAAGCTTTACAGCATAGTAATACTATTGTTATAGTAGATGATAAAAGCCCTGAAGTACTTCCAGAAAGGCTACACCAATTTAAAAATACAGTAACCGTTTTAAATGAAAGTGAAAACCTAGGAGTCGGTGGAGCGACGAAGAAAGGATTTTTACATCTCCAATCCCTACCCGATATAAAAATTATTATAAAATTGGATGCGGATGATCAAATGGATACGGCATATATTCCACAGTTGGTTGAACCTATAGAACAAGAGGGATATAGTTTTGTAAAAGGAAACCGCTTTCGTGATTTTAGGGCACTTAAAAATATGCCTTGGTCAAGGCGTTTTGGTAATCTTTTCCTTTCTTTTTTAAGTAAAGTGGCAACGGGCTATTGGAATTGTTTCGACTTTAATAATGGGTTCTTTGCCATTTCAAAAAATAGTTTAAAATTGATAGATTCTAATAAAGTAGCTAACAATTACTTTTTTGAAACTTCGTTAATTGCTGAGTTGTATTATCAAAAAGCTAACATTAAAGAAATTGCGATGCCAGCAATATATGGGGAAGAAACTTCTAATATGAAAGTTTTTCAAATGCCTTTTTTATTTAGTATTAATCTGCTTAAAAAATTTATAAGTCGAATATGGAAATCTTACTTTGTGTTTGATTTTAATATAGGAACATTGTATATCGTATTTGGTCATTTATTGTTCTTTGCTGGAATAATTTATGGAGGAATTAATTGGTACCACTATGCGAGCAAGGATATTTTAACGCCCGTTGGGACGATAATGATAAGTACTTTATTAATTATTTTAGGTTTTCAATTGCTGTTGCAGGCCATACAATTTGATATTTTAAACACTCCAAAAGAAAAATAGGTGTTGGATTAAGGCTAAAAAAGTAAAACAAAAATGGATAATGCTCTTAAATTCCTAATTTTTTCTACTTTTACGACTATAATCCCCAGCCAATGACCCAAAAAGGAGGTATTCATTTTGAAATTTCCGAACGGAAAATCCTATTACGCATTTTCGATATAGTAAGTGTCTTGGCACTTTTGTACCTTATAGGGGAGGTGTTTGACTTTGATTACTTTAAAATAAACGCCCAACATTGGGTATGGTCTATCGTATTGGCTGTCTATCTCACTGTTTTTGCTACCATTTTTGAACTGTATGACTTACAAAAGGCCAGTAAGTTGGAAATCGTAATTCAAAACATAATTCTTACTGCTTCCGTAACGGTTTTATTTTATTTGTTAACCCCTTTCTATACACCTACACTACCCGAAAACCGATTGCAAATCGTTTATTTTTTCTTGGCTATTAACGTCGCGTTATTTCTATGGCGCTATGCTTATATAACCTTTATTTCTGCCCCCAGATTTTTTAAACATATTATGCTTATTGGTAATTCAGAGGAAATTGAATCGATCGTAACATCGTTGGAAACATCAGATCCTAATTATCGAGTAATCGGTTATGTTAATACAGGAAATAAATCCTATCAAACTGAAAAGTTAATCGAATTTGAGAATGAATTACTTTCGGAAGCCATAAAAAAACATACAATTTCTGAAATAGTAGTCGCG
Organism: uncultured Marixanthomonas sp.; assembly: GCF_963974425.1. NCBI lineage: Bacteria > Pseudomonadati > Bacteroidota > Flavobacteriia > Flavobacteriales > Flavobacteriaceae > Marixanthomonas > uncultured Marixanthomonas sp. The sequence goes on along the minus strand of NZ_CAXBCK010000024.1, from coordinate 22,616 downwards.
CTATCAAAGTCTGAAGAAATGACCATTCCTTTAAATAACCAGCTCATTAGACTGTTAGAGAAAGGGATGCCTATTCGGGAATACACTCATGTCTATGAAGAATTAAACCGTAAAGTGCCCGTACAGTATATCGCAGAAGACTTTTATCGTTATTTTCCCTTTAGCCGAAGTAACCAGAATAAATTATACTTGTTTTTTCACCGATTGATGGATCTCATTCTTTCCATAATCGGACTGTTATTTGGAATATTGATTTCTCCTTTTATAATTGTAGGAAATATCTTGGCAAATAAAGGGCCACTTTTTTACAAGCAAGAACGGGTTGGGAAAAATGGAAAACATTTTAAAATATATAAACTGCGAAGCATGGTGATTGACGCTGAAAAGGATGGTGCTCAATATGCAAAGAAAAAGGATACACGTATTACCTACTTCGGAACCTTTTTAAGACGAACCCGTATTGACGAAATCCCCCAATTTATAAACGTTATTAAAGGGGAAATGAGCGTGATTGGCCCTCGACCAGAACGCCCTATGTTTGTTGAAAGTTTATCAGAACAAATTCCCTTTTACGAAATAAGACACCTAGTAAAGCCTGGTGTTACGGGTTGGGCACAAGTAAATGCGAAATACGGTATGACCCAAGAAGATGCCATGGAAAAACTACAATATGATCTCTATTACATTAAACGCCGAAGTTTCTTTTTGGATAGTAAAATTGTGCTAAAAACTCTAAGTACCATTATCTTTTTTAGAGGACAGTGATTTAGTTGGCTTTAAGGAGTAGGCTTTAGGCAGTAGGCAGTAGGCTTCAGGCAATATGCAGTAGGCAGTAGGCAAGTAGTCAGTAGTGGTTTCGATACAAATTCGTAATCCTTGTCAGTCTTTCGAATTCACTCAACCACCGTTACGTTGTTGGAAGTAGTTATTTAGATGGTTGCTGAGTGCTTTTCGTTTTTACCATATTAAAATGATAAACGAAATAATATAAAACGAAAAGTGTATCGAAGCTACCGTGTTCAGTATTGGTTTCGATACTAATTCAAAATACTTTGGAGGTTTTCGAATTTACTCAACCACCGTTACGTAGTTGGGAGTAGTTGTTTAGATGGTTGCTGAGTGCTTTTCATTTTTACCGTATTAAAATGATAAACGAAATAATATAAAACGAAAAGTGTATCGAAGCTACCGTGTTTAGTGCGCAGTGTCCAGTATTGGTTTCGATACTAATTCGTAATCCTTATCAGTCTTCCGAATTCACTCAACCGCCGTGAGTAGCTATTCGGCTAAAAAGACCAATGTAAGGTTGTTGAGTGTCCCGCATCACGGGATGTATCGAAGCCCCCGGTTTTATTGTCGCTTCAAATACCCGACCAAAAAAATATAACGAATAGCCAAAGCAACCAATAAAGGAATTAGCGCTATTGCAAAAACCTGCACTCCCGTTATCCAATGGACAGTTAACAACCCTAATAGTACGATTAAAAAGAACACATATTTTCGTGCCCATTGTTTAGGAAACCGCTTCGCAATAATCGCTATTAGTAACAAGCTTAATGGAAAAGCCCACAATAAATTATAATTATTGGCCGTAGCCGTATGGTCTGTTGCTACCCAAAGTAACAATAAGAACACACCAATTAAGCCGGTAATGAAAAAAATAGTCGCATCCAAGAAACGACTTCTGGTGTTGTTTTTTCGGTCTTTAAAGGTGATAAACACAATTACTAATCCCAGTATTCCAAAAATAAATAACGGACTCGTTAAAAAGAAAGGATTTTCTTCAGTAGGATTATTTTTAAATAGGATAGTGGTGTTGCCTACTAATTTCTCATTACCACCGTTTCGTGTAATGGCAGCTGTTTCCGCAGCTTTAAAAATGTAGTCTGGCAGAAATTGATATTCCCAAGCGGTCGCTTGTTTATCGATTACAGCGCCTAAGGCTACGTCTATCCCTAAGCTTCCCCAAGTGTTCCAATGTAAGTTTTTTTGAATCAACTCTCTAAAAGTTTGTTCTTCTTCTACAAAATCATCATTATATTGAAGGTCATCACCCAACACTTCTTTAAGTACATCACGAATTTTCGTAGCGCAATTGTCATAGAAAAAGTCGTATTTGTACTTTCGGTTTTCGGGTTTGGCGTTGTTCTGAAGAAAATTAAAAACAGCTTGTTTTTCAGAATAGGTTAGGTTTAAGGTTTGCTGTTTTACCCATCGATTTTGTGCTACGTAGCTATTATAAAATGGCTGGTAATAGCTTACTCCTAATTGGTATAACAATTTTCCTCTTGCAAATTTGGTGTAGAAATTTGGTGTATTAAAATCATACACCCCATAATTAAATACAATGTCTAGATTCTTGCTTTTATCTTCTACACGAAAAGCACTATGACCAAACTTATCATACAACTGATCGCCAGGACCGATGGTTAAAATACTTACTTCGGCACTTTCTGAAAGAGACGTATATTGTGCTTTTGCTGTAGTATTCAGAAAAAAGAATAGTACAATGGCAAAGAGATATAGTGGTTTGGAAAAGAAAAGTTTTGTGTTCAGAACAGTAGATTTTTAAATGACTACTTCAAAAATAAGCTTTCTTTATATATTTCAAGAAATTATAAGAAGATGAATATAAATCAACAAGTCAGGTCGAGTGATTTTAATTGATCGAGAGGTTAAGTAAAATAGTATCGAGACCTCGAGACCTATCTAAAAACGCTCCAATCTAATTTCAATGAAAAGACATTAGAGTAAAGGGCGGCACTTTGGTCACCAATATCGGTCAAGGCATAATCTACTTGAATACCTTTGTACTTAAAACCTACGCCAATATTGGGTTGAAAACCTACCGAATCACTTCCGTCCAATTGTTGAATATTCTGGAAATTACCCACACCTGCACGTACAAACACCAAATCGATGTAGCCAAACTGAAGTCCGGCAGCGGGTGTCATACTTGTAAAAGACGTTGAAAAAATATCATTGGTTTGGGCAAATCGGAAATTAAAATCTACTTCGGCTAGGAGTGAAAAATCATAATGAAACACAAACTTTCTAGAAACTCCTAATTGTAGTTTGGGGATGGTGATTTCAGTAGTTTCAGGTAATTCCTGATTTTGTCCTTCCACAGCACCTTGTATGGTTTCAAATTCGTCCTCATCAATGCTCCAAGCATTAAAAGTAGTAGTAATATCACGCGCCATTAAACCAAACTTCCAATCTCCTGTATTAAATTGAAGTCCGGCATCAAAGCCAAATCCCCAAGAGGAAGCAAAGTCACCTATGATTCTTCTAATCACTTTTGCATTCACTCCAACATTCAAGCCATCTAACGGCAACGCTCTGGCGTATGAAAAGGTAACACCATAATCTGCGGTGGAAAATAGACTAATACGGTTGTAATCAATGTTTCCTTGATCGTCAATAAGTTGCGTCGTGTTTAAAATATCATCTACTCCAAAACGAATAACCGATAAAGCCACCACACTTCGGTCGTCCAATGGCATCGCAAAAGCACCATAATCGTAATTGGCAATATTGGCGAAGTAGGAGGCGTGCATTAAGGAAAGTTGGTTGTCTTCTAAAGCAACCAAACCTGCCGGGTTCCAATAGCCAGAATTGACATCGGCTGTAGAGGCTGTAACGGCATTGGCCATACCAAACGCGGCGGCATCCACCCCAATATTCATAAACTCATTCGAGTATTTTCTCGTGGTTTGTGATTGGGCTGCCAATGTAATTACTAAAAAGAGTAAAAATAAATTCTTCTTCAAGCTTATAATTTTGGGCAAATATCCTACTATTTTACACAATAGTAAACTATAATTTTAGCTACATATTGTATTTATACTCGGTTAGACGAAAATACTTTGCTATTTTTACAAACAGACACCCTTAATATGATAAAACAGATACCTAACATCATCACTTCCTTAAACTTACTTTGCGGAAGTGTTGCCGTGCTTTTTGCCGTTTCGGGCGATTTGATAACCGCTTCGTTTTTTGTGTTCTTCGGAATCTTCTTCGACTTTTTTGATGGGCTTGCCGCGCGGGTGTTCAACGCACAAAGTGAGGTTGGGCTAGAATTAGATTCGTTAGCCGATATGATAACCAGCGGATTGGCACCTGCAATTGTAATGGTTCAATTATTATCAGAAGCTACCCTAGGTCACAGCTTGATTATCACCGATATTTTTGCGGAAGATAGTTGGAACAGTGGTTTCCATGCCTATATTCCTTTTGTCGGGTTGCTCATTGCAGTGGCTTCAGCCTATCGTTTGGCAAAATTCAATGTGGATACTAGACAGACCAGCAGTTTTATAGGTCTTCCTACCCCGGCAAATGCTTTGCTAATTTTAAGTTTACCGCTTATACTGCACTTTCAATATTTTGAAGGAGTAGAAGCTGTCATTTTGAATCCGTGGGTTTTAATAGGGCTAACATTATTCAGTTGTGTTCTTTTAAATGCAGAAATTCCGTTGTTTGCACTCAAGTTCAAAACATGGGATGTTAAAAGCAATCTCTTGCGTTATGTTTTTATTGCAATTTGTTTACTCGCTGTATTGGTTTTAAAATTTATAGCCATTCCTGTTATTATTGGGATTTATATTATACTCTCTCTTTTATCTAACAATAAATAATTACGTCCTTCTTTCTTCGGAAATATTATTATAAATCTAAAAATTGCTATATGATAAACTTAGGTTAAACACTTCAAAAATGGTGTGTTTTGACAAGGGTTTTAGTATTTTATTTCAAAACAAATGAAAAATACTATGAGCGAAGTAAAAGCATATGCAGCATACGCTGAAAAAGAAAATCTAAAACCTTTAGATATTGAAAGGCGAGATGTAAAACCGACCGATGTTGAAATCGATATTTTATACTGTGGCGTTTGCCATAGTGATATCCATACAGTAAATGACGATTGGGGCGGAGCCAAATATCCCGTTGTTCCCGGACACGAAATTGTAGGCCGCGTATTAAAAGTAGGCGATCAAGTAAAAAACTTTAAAGAAGGCGATTTAGTAGGAGTAGGGTGTATGGTAGATTCTTGCCAAACGTGTGACTCTTGTAAAGAAGGATTAGAACAATACTGCGAAAATGGAGCTGTGATGACTTATGATGGTAAAGACGAGCATTTGGGCGGTCATACCTTTGGAGGTTATTCTGAAAAAATAATAGTGGATAAAGAATTTGTACTATCCATTCCTGAAAATATCGACATTAAAGCAACCGCGCCTTTATTGTGTGCTGGAATAACCACTTGGTCTCCTTTACAACACTGGAATGTGAAAAAAGGTGACAAAGTAGGGGTCATTGGTTTAGGTGGTTTAGGCCATATGGGCGTAAAATTTGCTAGCGCTATGGGAGCCCATGTAGTTATGATTACTACGTCACCGTCTAAAAGTGATGATGCCAAAAGTTTAGGGGCTGATTCCGTTTTGATTTCGAAAGATGAAAAACAAATGGAAGAGCATGCCAACTCGTTCGATTTTCTACTGAATACCGTACCGGTTGGGCACGATACCAATCCATATATAGCCTTGTTAAAAAGAGATGCAACTATGGTGATGGTTGGAGCCATTGAGCCGTTAGACCCAATTCACGGTGGAGGCTTGATTATAGGTAGAAAAAGCGTTGCAGGATCTGTAATTGGCGGAATAAAAGAAACCCAAGAAATGTTAGATTTCTGTGGTGAGCACAACATTACTTGCGATGTAGAAATGATTGATATTCAAAACATCAACGATGCATACGAACGAGTTGTAAACTCTGATGTGAAATACCGATTTGTAATTGATATGAAGTCTTTAAAAAATTAAAAAGTAATTTGAGCTGTCAAACTGAGCGCAGTCGAAGTTTTTAACTAATTGATAATCTATCAAGGTTTCGACTGCGCTCAACCTGACAAAGTTGGTGGTTTTGACTTTTTAGGAAGCCACTTTTTATGATTAATCTTGAAACAACTTTTTCTTCCGAAGTTCAAAGTTTTGGCCTAAATATACTTTACGAACCATTTCGTCATTGGCAAGGTCTTCCGGCTCGCCGTGTTTTAAAATACTACCTTCAAACATTAGGTAGGTTCTGTCAGTAATGGCTAAGGTTTCCTGTACGTTGTGATCGGTAATAAGAATACCGATATTTTTGTTTTTCAGTTGGGCTACAATTCGTTGGATGTCTTCTACGGCGACAGGGTCAACCCCAGCAAAAGGTTCGTCCAGTAAAATAAAATGAGGATCAGTAGCTAAGGCACGAGCAATTTCGGTACGACGACGTTCACCACCACTCAATAAATCGCCACGGCTTTTTCGAATATGCCCTAATCCAAACTCTTCAATAAGTGACTCCATTTTCATGAGTTGCTCCTTTTTAGAGAGTTTAGTCAATTGCAACACACTTAAAATATTATCTTCAATGCTTAGCTTTCTAAAAACAGAAGCTTCTTGTGCCAAATAGCCTATTCCGTTTTGCGCCCTTTTGTACATAGGGAATTTGGTGATATTGGTTCCTTCTAGAAAAATTTGACCGCCATTTGGCTTTATCAATCCCACAATCATATAGAACGAAGTAGTTTTTCCAGCACCATTAGGGCCTAATAAACCCACAATTTCCCCTTGATTTACTTCAACGGTAATTCCTTTTACTACTTTACGTCCTTTGTACGACTTAACAAGATTATCGGCTCTTAGCTTCATAAGCTGCTATGTGATTTCAATTTTTTGTAAAGATACTTAAAATTAAAGTGAAGAATATAATAGGTGATTTTTTCTGAAGAAACTATTATAACTTAGATTAGCTACCATAAAAATTGTAAAACGCTTGACTTCGAAGTGTTGGCGTTTTTTTTAAGATAATACTTTGACTGACTTTATTATAAAAAGAAAATAATTTGAAGTTAACTCCTAATTTAGTCTTACCTCTAAAAGCGTAGCGTCTCAAATCTAAAGTCTCACATCTATATACAAGAAAAGCCATATCATCGTATTGCTACCTTGATATGGCTCCTTGTGAAACCTGTCGTTGCCAACTCATTTTTTACAATGCGAAGCAAGTTTATTAAACCCTTGCAGTTGTGACACAATTTCAACAGTCGAGAACAAATTTGTTAGAGCGGTTTTAAAATGTATAAATACACTGTAAACCTAAAATTTGCCTCTACTTTTTTTAATCTCAAAACTAACTTTCGTGAGATTGTTAGCTTTTCGAACAATTAAAAAAAGATGTATAAAGAACGTTACTTTATGTTTTCGCAATGACTGTTACATCATTTTGATACCGTAAATATAAAACGCTTTTTTAATTAAACAATAAATATAAATAGTTTAATATAAACAGTTTATAAACTTGGGTTGTTAACATTTGTTTATAAAAAAACGACCTGAAATAGGTCGCTTTTTAGTTCTTCTGAAAAAAGAGAGATTAGCTACGCTTTTCTCTAATTCTTGCTTTTTTACCAGTAAGACCTCTAAAGTAGTAAATACGTTTTCTACGTACGCTACCTGTTTTGTTGATCTCAATTTTTTGTAGTGCAGGTAAGTTCATTGGGAAGATACGCTCTACACCAACTGTACCAGACATTTTTCTAATGGTGAATGTTTGAGAAGTACCTGTACCTTTAATTTGGATAACAACCCCTCTAAAAAACTGAGTTCTTGTTTTATCACCTTCACGAATTTCATAATACACAGTGATTGTATCACCAGCACCGAATTTCGGAAATTCTTTTTTAGTTACAAATTCGTCCTGAACAAACTTAATTAACGATTCCATTGTTTTGCTTTCTATAGTTCTTGTTTAAAACAACATACACGGTTTTCGCCAGAGGTTGGATTAAGTGGGTGCAAAATTAAGTAAAATTCTTTATGAGACAATGCTTTTGTGGTTTTTTATTATTGGTCAGGTTTTTAAGGACGTTTCTAAAGATTTTTATCATTATTTTCTTTTTTTCAAAAACTTAATAAGCCCAAATACCAAGGTTAAAATTCCGATGAAAACAACCGTTCCAATCATTTCATGTGCCGAAAGACTTGATAAAAAATATAGAATTATAGCAATAGCTATAATGGGGATAGCCCAACCTCCTGGAATTTTGAATCCGCCAGCGTAATCTTTTTGAGATTTGCGCAGCTTCATTACTGATAGTGCGACCCCTAAATAAAGAATTAACATCGAACTACTAGCGATGACTGCTAATTGTTCAAAACTGCCGGAAACAGCTAGAATAAAACCGATAGTTGCATATATAATGATGGCTATATGTGGCGTAGCAAATGATTTGTGAATTTTAGAAAGTGCCTTTATAGGGATTACCTTATCTCTGGCAAGTGCATAAACTATTCTTGGACTATTAAGTATGGTGCCGCTCATATATCCAAACATAGAGATAACGGCGCCAATAATTAAAAGTGCGTATCCAAAATTGCCAAAAACCACTTTGGCAGTTTCAGCTAGGGGAGCCGCTTTAAAATTTGGTAACGTATCTTCTAATACACCTTGAGAAATTGTTTGAATTAAAACGTAAACAACTACAACTGCTGTAATACTTATTAAAATAGCTCTAGGAATTGTACGTTTTGGATTAACAACTTCTCCACCAACAATAATGCCCGTTTCACAACCCTGAAAAGCAAAAAATAAAATAAGTGACGTTTCACCTAAAGTTTTAACGCTCGGAAAATGTTCAAAATACAGATTACTCAAGGAAACATACTTGAAGCCGATAGCGATGAGTAAAAGCAATGGTATTAGCTTAACAATTGTATTGAACTTTACCAAGCCCATCCCTTGTTTTAAGCCAATCACATTGATGTAAACCAAGCCATAAAAAAGAATAAATAAAAATAAAAAGCGAGGCCATCCGTTTTCAAGTACTGGGTATGCCGAAGCAATAACATTTAACTTTACTACCAGCTTCGGCAAAGCAAAGCATAACCATTGCCATTAACAAACCACAAAAAAGATAAGCAATTATACTGGATGCTCCCAAATAGCTGGCTACAATTGCAGGCAGTACAAAAATACCTGAGCCAATGATAATGTTAATGATGTTGGCCGAAAGACCGAATACCCCAACCCTTCTTTTTAAACCTTCGTCTTTTTTAATCATAATTTCTCTTTATTTGAAAGAACCATTATCCACATCTTTTATAAATTTTATCAATCCTGCGAAATAAGTTTTTGAAAAGAGGAATGTTAAATATGGTTTTCATACTGATTGATTTTATTTAGTTTCATTCGCTTTTATGATACGTTGTCTTATATGTCTGAAAAATTTAATCATGAAACAGCCATTTTATTGAGCTAAATAATCTTTAATGTCCTTTCTTAATCCTTGAGCTATTTCAAGGTACTTCCTATGGTTTCTAATCACAATCTCATGTGAATTGCACTCTAACCGGATATGATTTCTTCCTTTTGGGCTCATAATGCCAGCTATTGCATTGTTTCTTCTTTCAACAGAGTTCTGCAAGTAGGGGATTGGAAAAGATATGTTGAACTCGAACTCAAGTCCTTCCAACTCTTTCACCCAATAAGCATTCAACGATGTCATCTCGTCATATTGAACTTTGTACAAGAGCGTACTCCAATCCAAGGTATGGGTGTAGTACTTATTAATCCGAAATGCCAATGAATCATTCGAGCACAATTCGGAGATACCTAGATTCTTAGCTTTCTCATAACTCAGGACGGTCATTGTAAATGGACGTGCTGTACCATCGAATAGCTTGAACAAGGTGTCTGTGGCAGTGGTGGAGAAGTCTGATTTCCGCATATGACGTTCTAAAAAGGCCAACCTTGACACCGTAAAATCGATGGATCGGTTGAGGCCTGCAATATCTTGATCAAGATCTTTATTAATGCCTCTTAACAGCTCATTGCTTTGGGTCCTATTAACCCGTTCTTGATTCCAGTTGTTGATGCTCAAGGCAATCAAAATACCAATGACCACAAGTATTATTTCGCCAATAGCATATTTGAAGTATTTAGTGGTTTTGCCTTGTGCTAAGAGGTTTTTGCGGATATTTCGGAAGAGTTTAATCATATTATTCAGGCTTTGTTGCTTCAATTATTTTATCTATCAACCTATCGGTTTCTTCAAGCCTTACAACAACTTCTTTATGTAACCATAATGAATTATCTAATAAATTTTCAAATGCCACATTTTGGAATAATGGATAATAATTAGGTTTTACCTTAGATTTTCCACCCCAACGGAGGTTTGCATTTGCATCCATTTCTTTAAAGGAAATGAAAGGAAGTAAATAGGGTAAGAAGATGTCGTTATTCCACGAATCAAGTTTTTCAAATCTTATTTTTCGAATTTCTGCTAAGGAGTTCCATTGATAGAGAAGTGTACTTATGGTGTCGTCCTTAAAAAGATTCAATCGTCCATTTTGAAGAATATTATTGACTGCATTATTGGCAAAAGCTATTTCGTTTGATGGGAACGATTGAAAGAGTAGGCTATCTAGATTATGCTTTAAAAGCTCTTCTTCAGGGAGACCTATTAAATTCATTAATGCTATGCTGGAATTCATAGCTTGCTCTTCAGCCATTCTGTAGTTATTAATTGCTTTTTTATTCTCTTTAAATTCTACGTGCAGTTTCGTAATCAACGCTTTTCTTTCTAATGAATCTAATCTGTTTTGATTCCAATTGTTGATGCTTAAGGCAATCAAAATTCCAATAACCACGAGAATGATTTCGCCAATGGCGTATTTTAAATATTTGGTGGTTTTACCTTCATTAAGAAGGTTTTGGCGGATGTTTCGGAAGAGTTTTATCACAATTCATAAAAGTTAAAAAGCCAACTCCCAATGTTGAAAGTTGGCTTTGGTAGTAATCACACTATCTCTTCAGCATTTCATCCAGCTGTTTGGTATCTGCATACTGCTGAAAAGCTATTATTTTTCCATCCTTCACAGTCCATAAATGTGCTGCTTGCGCATCTAGCTTTTTACCGTTATGTTTTGATGTTGCGTTATACCGAAGTGTTGCTAACACTTGATTATTGCTCATTTCGTGTAGCTTTATATTGGTGAGTTTAAAACCGTCAAAATCTATAGGAAGCTTTGCAAAAACACCTTGTAAGACCGCATCTGGACCAATTTAGGGATTGCCAGCAGCCAAGGCGTTGCCTTCGGCTTCATTCCATACAATCTTTGCGTCCATTGCCCCTAAAGCTCCAGGAATATCACCAACAGCAAAAGCTTTCTATAATCCATTCACAACAGCAGTATTATTTTTATTTGTGAGGTAGCGATAGCTTTTTTGAATTTTCCAGGTTCCTTTTTCATTCTTTAGGGTGTTCACAAACTCACCTACCAAACCCATTTTGGGTTCGTCTATTTTATTGTAGACAAAAGAACCGCTGACAAACATGTGATCTTTACCTAACGTCGTTACTTCGTTGGTTTTTAAAACGATGTTGAATTTTCCAGATGAAAATGTGTTTTTGTATTGTCCTTTTATATTTTCTAGACCCATGACCATGCTTCCATCAGAATTTCTAATGGTAGCATCTTGTGCATACAGTGCATCTAGATTGGTAGGATTCCCCGTATTGATCATAGTTGTATACAATTGATGCATGCTTTCTACTGCTTTATCCTGGGCAGTTGCGCGGAATGTTAGGGATGTAATACTCAAAATGAGTAAGATTACTAACGAGGTTTTAAAATGTTTCATAATGCTATTATTTAATGGTTAATTTTTTACTTTGTTTTATGCACTTCCAATTCAATTTCAATCATAAACTCAGGTATAGCTAATTCTTTTACACCCAGCCAGGAACCTGTAGGGAAATGGTTTTTATAGATTTCAGCTCTATATGCGGCAACCTCCAAAAACTTAGGCATGTTGGTAGTAAATATATTTTCTACTACTACATCATCAAAAGTGCAGCCGTAGTGTTTCAGTATTTTCTCCAAATCGGCATAACAATTTTTCATTTGCTGTTCAAAATCGCCAACAGCTGTTGGGTTTCCTTCATCGTCCATACTCACAGCGCCAGAGATTTTTATATCATTGCCAATTTTTACAGCGTGCGAATAGCCATAGGCTTTTTCAACTTCTGGACGCAATAGAAAATAATCTGGGGTTTCATCTGCAAAAACGGTTTCGGTGGGTTCCGATTTTTCTACTGTTGTTGTTTCTGCTTTGCTTTTCTCATTGCAGCTGGAGATTGAAATTGCTGCTACTAAAGCAATTCCTAATGTTAAAAGCTTTGTTGTCTTCATTTTTATTTGAATTATTTGGTTTCTAATTTTTACTGCTTTATTTCAACGCGAATAAGCCTTATAGGTTTGGTATCGCTTAAGTTTACAACCGAATGTGGTGCTTCAGGTTCTTTATACATCGTTAATGGAAATGTTAAGGGTTCTTCTAGTTTTCGCGAATCAAAAATGATGTTGCCATTAGAATCAGCATCTGTAAAATCACCGGCTTCCTGAATATAGAGTACACTTGGCCAACGATGGTGGTGCAAGGGCTCTATTTCATTTGGCTTAAGTGTAACTTCCAAGACTCTTACCTTATCATTTTCCAATACCACTTTGTGGTTGCTGGGCGCGGCAAGAACGGCATCCAGTTCGGCAGGCCAATCAGCTGGATTTCCTGTTTTATAAATAATGTTATTGGGGACTAATTTTTCTTGACTCAATTGCAAAGAAACCATTCCCGTAACAGCAGATTCATCAGTTCCGTGTGGATCTGGGTTTTGGGCGATTGCAGAAACAATTCCGAAGAAAAAAAAGAGAAGAAAGAGATGTGTATTTGTTTTCATGGTTTTTAGTATTCAATTTTCAATAGAGGATATTGTCCAAAACCCAACCTAGATTTCGCTCTTTCATATTCACATTGCTGTCCGTTGAAAAAACTTGCTGGATTTCCATTTTTAGAGTAGCCAATTCTTGGTTAGAGTAATCAAGGTATGCAATTGCATCTTGTGTTTTTTCAAGACTTTCATTTTCATCGTCTTTGCAAAATTCTTTATACATTTTATTGAATGTTTTGGAAGAAGTTTTTGATTTAATTAAAGTAAGCTCTTCTTCTGCTTCCACTTGATCTGCTTTTGCACAGAGCAACAGGATATAGGTTTTAAGTTCTAACTTATTCCATTGTTCTTGTTCAGGTTTCATGGTTTTCATTTTTGAATAATAAAATTAACTTGCTTGTCTAATTGAGAGCAGCCGATGTGTTTTTAGAGGATTCGACTACTCTCGAATAGACATTTAATTATTGTCTTTCAGAAACTTTTACATCACCACTAATGCCACTGAGGTCTTCGCGATAAATCCAAATTTCGGTTCCGCCACCGTTGGTGATTTCCATCCAATCTTCTAAAAATTGTCCCCAGCTTCCTGAGCCGTACATTTCGTCATATTTTTTTGCTATGCTATGATCTTCGCCTAGCCAAGCTGATTTTTCAAAATATGAAATGACAGATAAGTCTTTACCTTCCTTGGTGCTCCCAAATTCATTGGTGTAGATACCGAATGTTTCATTAGGAGATTTTTCTGCATAGACATCATGCACTTTTTTTACCAGTTTCATCGCATCTTCGTATTTACCTCTTTTAATATCCCAAGTATCCACGGCCATTTTTTTAATGGTAAAATCCTTTGGAAATCTAGAGAGTTCCGTTTGTCCACGCCAGTATGATTGTTCTCCACTACCAGGCATCATATACGGGGCTATATTCGTGTTCCAATCGGTGTCGTGACCATCCTTTTGGGCGGGTCCGTTATCTAGTGAGCTCCAAGGAAATGGTCCCATAACCCATACATAGCTACCAGTATTGGGGCCATTGGCTATCCAATACACACGTACGCCGTGAGGACCATCACCATGATATTTTTTGTTGTGCGCTGTAATCCCCTTTTCAAATTGATTAATTTGAGTTGGGTTTGGCGTTAAAAGTGCATTTTCGAATACGCCGTATTCTGTATTGTTTTGCGATAGTGCCAATAGTGGCAATAAAAGCATTAAAAAAAATATTTTCTTCATAATGTTAGTGTTGTGCCAACGGATGGTTAGCTGGTTAAAATTGATTTACTTGGTATTATCTTCTATAGTTGTTCGGAATAATTATTCAATGTTTCTTGTACTGGTCTAAACTGAATACCCAAATCGGTCTTTGCCAAATTGTTTTTATAAATGATATTTGGTTTGTTTTTTGGTAATTCTTGATTTAGCATAGCATGCATATCTGATACTTTATAGGTTTCGCTGCTTAATAAATAATCTTTGCCATGTAATCCATTTGTAGTGGCTGCTTTAAAAATAGCGCTGGCTACATCCTCCACATCCACGATGGCGAAAGGCACATCGTTGTCGTAAAGGGCTTGTGTGAAATCATTGGGTGCAAGTTTGTTTTTTATCAAAAATTGTAAACCTGTTGAGGTGGAATCTTTGCGATTGCTTAGTGAATTCCCCATAACTGCAACTGGTGAAACCGAAGTGATTTCGAAATGTAAAGACTGATTTTTTTTCATAAAATTTTCTACAGTCTGGTTGGCGATAAACTTGGCTTGTGCATAGGGGTGGCTTTCTGAGCTAGTAAATCGTTTTTCTGTTTCATCAAAAGGCTCTGTAAAACTTTTTGTTCCAGCTGGCATAGGAAAGTTTGTATTCCATCCCGCTACCGAAGCTATAAAAACCACTTTTTCAATCCCTGGTGTTTTACTTATTGCTTCTAGAAAATTTTCGGTTCCTTTAATAGTGGGATCAAAAAGTTCGGACTGGGGATCTGTAACGTCTAACTGAAAAGGGGTGCCGCCATGAATGACAATCTCACAGTCACTGATAAAATCTTCAAAAGCCTCTAGGTTTTCGACCTTTAATGGGCTTATGTTGAGGTTGTCTGAATTTCCAAGATTGAATAAGTGCTCGTACTTTTCACTCTTTTTTATATCGGTTACCGATACTTTTACATTGAAACCTTTTTGCAAAAATTTCTTGGTGATGTGACTTCCTATAAATCCCGACCCACCTATGATTCCTACTGTTTTCATGATTTTTGAGATTAAATTTATTCTTCTTTCATACTGGTTTTTGCATTCATTGTTGAATCTTTCATCGCTTCTTGATTAGCTTTCTCTTTTAATTGCATCATATCTGCTACGATTTTAGAAATATCCCAATAGCCCAATTCTCTTACAATTTTTCCATCTACAAAACGAGCTGTTATGTGAGCGGGAATGGTATATGTTTTATTATTTTCTTTTAAGGTGCCTTCCCAAACACTCCAAAAGTTTACCCATGTTTGGTTTTCGTCTGTTATTACCATTTCGTATTCAGATTCTTTATCTATGAAACCCCAAGAATTGAAAATAGAAGCATCTTCTTTGTTTATCGTTATCATTTCTGAAACGCTCGTGGCGTCATCCTCAGTTACATTGTTTAATACTTTAGCTGTATCGGCATAATGACTTGCTAATGCTTCCCAGTTTTGATTCTCATAATCTGAAATCACTTTTTTATAAGTTTCAATTTCAGGTGATTGCTGAGTGTAGCGTTCTTTTACATTGCTTTCACAGCTTGTGATAAGGACTATTGCAAATCCTAAAAGAAATATGTTTTTCATAGTTTAAAATTTTAATTTGATTACTATTTATTGACTATTCTGCTTGAACATAATTTGGGTGGCTTTGTAATACTTTTTCATAATTAGAAGCAATTACCCAGTTATCATCTGAGGCTTTTAAATCGGGCTTAACATCATTTGGAAATACCATCACGGTAATATCTCCCACTGGTTTAGCCTTATCATTAATTCTAAACCAAGAATAGTTTTGTTTGTTAAACTTGTAGTTTACAGGAGATTGATTAATTATAAACTTGTGGAACTCATACCGTGTACAACCTCCAGGAACTGTTTGAGTAATTTCTGTACTCTGCTCTGAAGATTGCGTTATATTATTGCCTTGGGAGTTTTCTTCACTATTTCTTGTTGATCCGCCACCTCCAGCTGTTACCGATAACTCAAAAGATACAATCGCATAATTGAGTGCGGCTTTTGCCGTTGTAGATAAGGACCAATGGGTCTCATCTTCTTTTTTAACGGTACGCCTAAAATTCATACCTTCAGAAATACTTGTGGTAACAGATGATTTTATGGAACTCTCCATAGGTTGTACATTTCTAAATATACTTACCTTGTACATTACGTTAGATTCTGCATCCCCTTCACTTAAATCTCCAATCTCAGTTCCAAAAACTTTTACTTCGGCTAGACTGAGAGCATTCGCATTTTTAAGTTG
This sequence comes from uncultured Marixanthomonas sp., assembly GCF_963974425.1. Classification (NCBI taxonomy): domain Bacteria; kingdom Pseudomonadati; phylum Bacteroidota; class Flavobacteriia; order Flavobacteriales; family Flavobacteriaceae; genus Marixanthomonas; species uncultured Marixanthomonas sp. The sequence continues at coordinate 6,351 of NZ_CAXBCK010000024.1, read as the reverse complement.
TACTCTAACATAACGCCCCACTTGCTTACCAGTGTATGATTTATTTCTTTCAGGAAGAAAATTTTCAGGTTCTTCAGCAAAAGGTTTTAATCTTCTCGTTGTTTGATCCTTTGGTCTATTACTAACCCATATATCAAAATTATTTAATCTATCGCTACAACAGTCGGTTCTATTATATAGGGCAACTTCGTCGATTAAGAAATTTTTACCCAAATCTACCTCCCAAAAAGGTCGTTGCTCTCCTTGGGTATGTGTTACCGATCCATAAGCCCAATGCCCCTCAGTAACACCATCATTTGCTCTACTTGAAACCCCAAAGTTGTGTGTGCTGGATTGTCTGGTGCTTTTTCCGAGTGCAAGGTTATCGTTTTTACTAATGGCTGGAGTTACCCATTCACCATCGCGTAATTCTAAAATTGGTTTGCCCCTTATTACCACTTCAGCCAAACTGAGAGCATCACGACCGTTTAAATGAATACGAATATATTGCGCGGTCTTATTGCCAGTGTACGATTTGCTATTTTGGAACCATTGGTTTTCATTAGCAAATACTTCGCCTCCATAATTCCCACTAAAGGGTTGGTTTGAAACTCTAATAGTAAAATTTTTAAGTCTATCTGAATAGCCATCCGTTCGGTTATAAATAGTGATTGAAGAAATTTCATATTCTGCCAAGAGATTAACCTCCCACCACGGGTTTTCCTCTCCTTGGGTATGTGTTACAGAAACAGCTCCCCAATTACCATTAGTATTGCCATCTACCGCACGGTTTGCAGCTCCACCATCATGAACACTACTTTGTTTGGTGGGTTTAAATTGGGCAATATTACTAGGGTCTAAAGAGGTCCATTGTTGTTGAGCGAAAAGGGTTAAGGGAATCCACAAAAAAATAACAAATAGAATAATTGCTTTTGACTGTAAGAGAAATATATTTTTCATGATTATTTTATTTAAACCTCCCCATTTGCTATTTCATGAAAACAGAGAGGCTAATTGATTTTGTTAATTAATTTTTATCCATTTCAGGAATTCCGGCATAGATTTCATCGGAATGCATTAAGAAATATTTATTGAATTTTTTAAAGAATTCCTTTTGGCTAGCTTCATCTGGCCATGCCTTTTGCATGAGTTCTCCCTGAATGGTTGCAGCTTCATCAATATCGTTCCAGTTGGCATATTCGGTAATGAATGTAAGATCTCGTGAATCTGTGCCAGACAGATGACGCAGCACACGTTCGCTCACAACCTTGCTGTTTGGAACCGAAATTTTTTGTTGAAATTCTTTTAGTAATGTGTTGAGTTCTGCATTGCTGCCACTTTCGGGAATCGTTACTTTCCAAGTGGTTACTGTGTAAACTGGACCTTCTTGAGCATAATTGGTTTGCCATGCAAAACAAGCAATGAATAAAAAGATTGCTACATGTAGTTTAGTTGTTTTCATAATTTTTGATTTATATGGTTTGTATTGAATTGTTTACCGAAGTAACGATACAAATACATTGAAAACAAGTGGGTTAGGACGAAGAGGCTTCTTTTCTTTCCGAAGGGAAGCTTTTAGTTGCCGAAGCTAAATGATGTTTGAAGTAGAAAATGCAAATATTGTAGATAAAACACTATAATATTATGGAGTACTTTTGTTTATAGGGTCTGCAAGCGTTTTAGTAGTTCCGTTCGCATGGCTTTGCTCATCGGGATGGCTTTTTTTGAAATGACTACGTGGGTGCCGGCAATTTCATCTACGCAGGTAAGGTTGATGATGTAGGATCTGTGGATACGCAAAAAGTGTTTTGCTGGAAGTTTCTGGTCTACATCCTTTAAAGGCATCACCAAAAGGTATTCTCGGTCTTTTGAAAAAATACGACAGTAATTACGATCGGCTTCAATATAGTAAATATTTTTAGTGTCTATTTTTACCATTCGTTCTTGATGGCGTACAAAAATACGGTCGCTTAAAATAAAAGGATCAGGTTGTTTTTTTTCTGAAATTTGACCATTTTCTGAGAGGTTCTTATAATTAATACGTTCCACCGTTAATTCAATCACACGTTGTAGATCCAATTTTTTAAAAGGCTTTGAAACGAAACCGTAAGGATGGGTTTCTTTGGCACGATTAAAATGGGTTTCGTCGGCATTTGCAGTAAGATAAATGATGGGTATATTGTGTTCCACCTGCATTAAAAGTGCGGTCTCAATTCCATCTAATTCACCTTTTAGCTGTATATCCATTAAAACAATATCGGGGACTCCTTCTTGAATGTGGTGCAGTGCTTCTTCTCCTCTGGGTAAAATACCTGTTACTTCGTAACCCAAATCACTCAATTGTAGCGAAATGTTAGCTGCGATGACCATTTCATCTTCGACGATTAATATTTTAACAGGTTGTGCCATTAGGCTGTTTTATAATTTTTGAAGTTAAAAAAAACGGTAGTACCTTTTTTGTGTTCTTCAGAAAGAGTTCCATTGAGCTGTTGTGTTAATAACTGTATTAATTGAGTTCCAAACCCAGTTCCTTTAGGTGTTGAGCTTTCAGTTTTACCAATTCCGTTGTCTGACACCTTTAACTGCAAATCATTGTTTTCCTTTTTAAGACTAATGTTTATTTTTCCTTGAGTTCCTTCTGGAAAAGCATATTTTAACGCATTGGTTAATAATTCGTTTACAATTAATCCAATGGGTACTGCGGTATCTACATCTAAGTTCAACTCCTCCATAGCACATTCTATTTTTACTTTATCCTCTGCGTTAAACGTGTCTAATACCCCTTCACTCAAATTGATAAAATAGTCTTTCATTTCAATAGAACCTAGGTTTGTACCTTGATACAGTTTTTGATGAATTATTCCCATACTTTGCACTCGGTTTTGACTGGCTAACATGGCTTCTTTACTGGCCTTGTCGGTAAGTTGAGCGGATTGTAAAGCAATAAGACTTTTTACCATTTCTAGGTTGTTTTTTACACGATGGTGTATTTCTTTTAGTAAGAGTTCATTTTGTTTGTTTTTGGTGTCTAGTTCGGCATTTAGAAGGGAAAGGGCTTTTCGTTTTTTACGAATATTTTTCATGGTGAAATACATTCCGAAGAGAATAATAGCAAGAAGAACAGCAAGACTTACATAGAGAATTTGTGTTCTTTTCTGATTTTCAATTTTAATTTTTTGATTTTCAATTTCAATCCTATTTTGAGCTGTTCCATATTTAACGTGAAGTTCGCTTTCAATTCTGGATGTGATTGAGGTTAAATAATCAGCGTGGCCTCGTTCATAGAGTTCATGATACTCCAAAGCATTTTTATAATCACCTAACTGCCGGTATATATTTGAAACGTGCATATAGTTTTCCCAAAGGTTTTTAGTATTGCCAGTACGCTTCATTATTTCTATGGCTTTTAGGTTGTATGGCAAGGCTTCGGCGTACTTTCCTTGAAGTAAAAACACATGACCTATGTTTGCTGTAGGAGGCATGGTGTATTGCTCTAACCCCATTTTTTTAGCGCCTTCATAACAAAGGTTGTAGTTTGCAATCGCTTTATCATATTCTTCTAGATACTTATAAATGTTTCCACGCCCATTGTAGCATGCTAAAAGTGGAGTACCAGTTTCACCAACCTTTTTATAGGTTTGTATAGCTTTGTTCATGTTTTTTAAACTTTCTTCTAAGCTAGAAAGGAACAATTGATTTTCTGCTAACCTTCGGTAGGAGAGAGCTAAATCTTTTTCATAGCCGTATTTTTCTTGTATTGCAATGGCTTTCTTACAATATTCTGCTCCTTCTGTATACCTATTTGAATAATAAAATAGATCTCCGATAGAAGTATAACACCTTGCTATACCTTGTTGATCGTCCATTTTTTCATAAAGATCTAAAGCTTTATATACAGCTTCTGAAGCTTTTTCGTAGGCAGCAGTACTGCCATAATTCGCTTTTAGTAAAAGATAGGTTTCGGCTAGCTCTTTATCTAACCCCTGTTTTTTATAAACTGTAATGGCTTTATTAAGGTAAGCTATGGAAGAATCGAGTACCGTATGGTTTTCGTGCCAAGTTGCCAAGTCGATATAAGCACGTGCAAGTTTTTTAGGATTGTTGTTCTTTTTTGAAACCGCTATGGATTTCTGGAAAGATTCATATTCCAAAATGGAATCGCTGATAATGGGAACTTGAATGTCGCCATTGCCAATATTTAAGTTAATTGTATCCCCTTGTGTTTTGGAAGAATCCTGGGGGAGACTTCTCCAAGAAACGCAAGCTAATACCGCGAACAGTAGTAGTGGTTTCATTGTATGGTGATTGTTAGTTACTTATAAAGATAGCTTCTTTTTAAAAACTACCCTAGGTATAATCACCTAAATTTCAGAATACTATAAAAAAATAATGGCTTTAATTATTTATCCAAAAGATCTGGACGTAATTTTTGTGTACGTTGCAGCGCTTGGTCTTCCCGCCATTGTTCAATTTTTGGGGTATTTCCGCTGGTTAGAATATCGGGGACTTTCCAGCCTTTATATTCTGCCGGGCGAGTGTAAACAGGAGGCGCTAAGAGATTATCTTGAAACGAATCGGTTAGAGCGGAAGTTTCATCGCCTAATACACCGGGAATAAGACGTATAACTGCATCGGCCACCAAAGCTGCTCCTAACTCACCACCGCTTAAAACAAAATCACCTACTGAAATTTCTCGCGTGATAAATTGATCACGAACCCGTTGATCAACACCTTTATAATGACCACAAAGGATAATGATGTTTCCTTTCAAAGACAATTCATTTGCGATGCTTTGATTAAAAGTAGTGCCATCGGGTGTCATGTAAATCACTTCATCGTATTCTCGTTCGGCTTTTAATTTGGTAATACACTTATCAATAGGTTCAATCATCATGACCATTCCAGCACCGCCGCCATACTGGTAATCATCAATTTGTTTGTAATTGTTATTAGAGTAGTCTCGCAGGTTATGCAAGTGTACAGAAACAATGTTTTTATCAATAGCTCTCTGTAGAATAGAGGCTTCAAAAGGACTTCGTAATAAATCTGGGACTGCTGTGAGGATATCGATACGCATTTCTGAAACTTTAGCTATTTATGACTTCAAAAATACAGTAAATTATGAAGAATTAAACCTTCAGGGAATAATGAAACTTGTGTTCATCTTTTACCCAACCCATTTTTTCATATAAATGTTGTGCAGGATTATCTATTTCGGTTTCAAGGGAAAGTCCAATGCAGTTTTCTTGTTTTGCATAAGCCACGGCCTGTTTTAGCAATGCTTCGCCAGTTCCCATTCCTCTGCTTTTTTCTGAAACAAAAAGATCATTCAAAATATAAGCACGTTTTCCTCGAACAGATGAAAAAATAGGATACAATTGTGTAAAACCAATGGCTTCATCATCTAAAGAAAACGCCATAAATATAACCGAATCGTTTTGACGGAAACGCTCTTTTAAAAATGCTTTTGCTTTTTCGGAGTTGTCGGGTTGTTTGTAAAATATACGATATCCATTAAATAACGGTACTAACTGATCTAGTTGTTGTTCGGTTGCTTTTAGAATTTTCATTATATGAAATTAATTAATTGTCATCCTCTTCTTTTTCTTTTCCATCGAAAAGCCTTTTTAAAAAACCGTCGGTAGTGTCATTTTTTCGTTCTTCACGGCGCTTTTCTCTCCTTTTTTTACGAAGTTCTTTTTTCTCTTCTTTGGTAAGATCTGGATCGTTAAACGCATCTTCAAAGTCAATATCATCATCTATTTCACCTTTAAAAGCACTTATCCATGCGTTTTCAAAAATACTGAACACAGTTGGCCAAACTCCAGACTCTACATTATTTAAATTACCTTCCAGAGGTATTCGTGTGGCAAGGGTATCGGTACCTTGATTTTTCAAGATAAATTTAAAAATACCCACAAAACCTTCCCATAAAACGCCAAGAAACCCATCGTCTTTTCCTATTAGTTTGGCATCTGTCAATAACGGCTTAACATACCCTTTTAAATATCCATCTGCAATGGCGATTTCACTATATAGGCCGAACGTTCCTTTATCAAAATCTAAACCTGCATAATGACGGGTAAAATCATTGAGTGCTGTGGCATTAGCATCTTCTAGCGAAAACTCAATATTCATGTCGGGAATTTCCTTGATGAGGTTCATATTTCCGTCAAGGGATACTTTACCTTGTCCTATAGAAACTCCGCTGGCAGTAATAGGTGAGGGGAGTACTCGTCCCTTTTCTACCACATTACGAAGATTTTTAGCCTTTAGATTAAGCTGATTTATATGTAAATCAATATTCGGGTCTGCTTGTAATTGTACAAAAGCCAATTTTCCATCGTACACTTCAAAGTTGTTTATTTCTAG
>NZ_CAXBCK010000023.1:0-53195 GCF_963974425.1 uncultured Marixanthomonas sp. | reverse complement strand
AACAATCATTTTACCTTCATAAGGCTCCAATTGAGCTGACTCGCCTATATTACCAGCTAATTTATTACCAAAACCTGTAGCCGCAAAATAAACCCCCATCATTATGGAAGCGTATTTTAAAGGTGCTAATTTTGTAATAAAAGACAATGCTACTGGTGAAGTACAAAGTTCACCAATAGTATGAAACAAATAGGCCAAGAAAATCCAAACCATAGCTGCCTTACCAAATACTTCAGCACTTGCTTCTTTTGATGCAAACATCATAAAAACATAACCTAGACCCATTATCATAGTTCCTATAGCCATCTTAAAAAGTGAGGAAGACTCTCGTCCTTTCTTTTTCCACCATATCCAAAAACCTCCTACAATTGTACCGAAAATGATTATATAACCTGCATTTAAGGATTGAAAAACAGCCGCCGGGATTTCTTCTAACCAGCTCAGACCAATATATCGATCTACTTTTGCATCTGTATAAAGGTTCATTAACCCTCCAGCTTGCTCAAAAGCACCCCAGAATACAACCACTATTAAAAAGGAAATAAGCAATACGACTACTCGATCTTTTTCAACTTTATTTAACGGTCGTTTCGCTGCTTTCTTTTCTTCTTCAGAAACTTGGTCACCGCCAGTAAACTCGCCAACACCTTTCAAAAATTTTTGCCCCCAAATAAAAACTATCTGCCCTAAAAGCATACCAATTCCAGCTAAACCAAAACCATAGTGCCATCCGTAATAATAAGCAACTAAACCAACTGTAATACTTGCTAAAAAAGCACCAATATTAATACCAATATAAAATATAGTAAATCCACTGTCTCTTCTAATGTCTCCCTCTTTATAAAGGCCACCAACCATAGTTGATATATTAGGTTTTAAGCCTCCTACTCCCAAAATAATGAGAATAAGACCTAAATAAAATGCCCAGTCTTGGGGAATTGCTAAAACGCCATGTCCGCAACAGAGCAATATACCACCTAACATGACGGTCTTTTTTTGTCCTAAAAATTTATCTGCAATCCAACCGCCTGGTATAGATGCTACATATACCAACATGGTATACCAGCCGTACAACCAAATTGCATCTTTATTGCTCCATCCTAAACCTGGATCAATAGCAGTAGCTGATGCTGCCATATATAGTACGAGAATCCCTCGCATTCCATAATATGAAAAACGCTCCCACATTTCGGTAAAAAATAAGATAAATAGGCCTACTGGATGCCCAAATAATTCTTTGCGGTTACTATATTGCATTGTATCTGCCATAATCTTAAAGGATTAGTTTAGTTATTCTTTTTATAAATTTTCTTTAATGAAATTGGTCATTTTAGTATATAAGTGTAAGCGCGTATTCCCGCCATAAATACCGTGGTTTTTATCGGGATAAATAGCCCAGTCAAACTGTTTGTTTGCTTGCACTAAGGCTTCTACTAAACGCATTGTATTTTGAACGTTTACATTATCATCGGCACTTCCATGTACTAATAAATAATCACCTTCTAATTTGTCTACGTGTGAGATAGGTGAATTCTCGTCATATCCAGATGCATTTTCCTGTGGAGTTGTCATGTATCGTTCGGTATAAATGGTATCATAAAAGCGCCAGCTAGTAACAGGTGCTACAGCGATGGCCATCTCAAACGTGTCGGGTGCTTGAAACAAACAGTTTGAGCTCATAAAGCCACCATAACTCCAGCCCCAAATACCGGTTCGGGAAGCATCAATGTACGGTAACTCACTTAATTTTTGTGCTGCTGCAGTTTGGTCTTCCACTTCATATTTACCTAATTCTTTTTGGGTCACTTTTTTAAAATCACGCCCCTTAAGTCCTGTACCACGACCATCTATGCACACAACCACATAGCCTTCTTGCGCTAACATTTGGTGCCAATAATCGTTTGAGCCGTTCCAAGAATTTGAAACATTTTGAGATCCCGGACCAGAGTACTGGTACATAAACATTGGATATTGTTTGTTTGGGTCAAAATCTTTTGGTTTAATGGTATACATATTTAAGTCGTTCCCATTTATTGAAATAGTAGAGAATTCCTTTTCAGAAAGAACATAACCATCCACCTTGTTTTTAAGTGCTTTGTTATCTTCAATCACACGTATTAGCCTACCGTTTTTGGCTCTATTTAATGTAAACAAGTAAGGCGTTTCAGTATCGTGAAATGTATTAATAAAATACGTGTAATCTGCACTGAAAGCAGCACTATTGGTTCCAGTTTTATCACTTAAACGCACTTTGTTTTCTCCTGAACGCAATATAGAATACACATCGCGGTTTATGCTTCCATTTTCGGTGCTTTGGTAATAGATTCGACCTGTATTTTGATCAAAACCATAGTAATTTGTTACTTCCCAATCACCGTCTGTAATTTGGTTAATTAATTTTCCTGTTTTATCATACTGATAGATGTGGTTCCATCCACTTTTTTCACTGGTCCAGATAAAACTGTTATCGTTTAAAAAAGTAAGGTTATCGTCAATGTCAACATACGCATCGTCTTTTTCTTGATGTATCAGTTTCGTACTGTTATCCATTGCATTAACAAAAATTAAATCAACCGTATTTTGATGGCGATTGGCTAATTGGGCACTAAGCACATTTTCTTCTTCGGTCCATTTAATGCGTGGTATGTAATAGCTGTTGTAGTTTTCTAGGTCAATTGTTTCGGTTGCACCTGTATTTAGATTATAAATATGCAATGAAACTTTTGAATTTGGCTCTCCTGCTTTTGGATATTTAAACATATCTTGTGTAGGATATAATTCTTGCCCATATATATCCATAGAAAAAGTAGGAATCTCAGTTTCGTCAAACTTTATGTAAGCTAATTTATTTCCGGTTTTGTTCCAATCAAAGGCACGAACAAAAGCAAATTCTTCTTCATACACCCAATCAGTAATTCCATTTATAATACTGTTCTTTTTTCCATCGGAAGTAACTTGAAGCGTCTCGCCACTTTTCAAGTTTTTAATAAACAAGTTATTGTCTTTTCCGTAAGCAATTTTACTGCCGTCTTTTGTAAAGTATGGTTCTTGAATTTGATCTTCTGAAACTAAATCCAATTTTTTAGAATCTAAATCATACACATAATACGTTCCTAATGAAGAACGTCTATAGATTTGCTTCAATTTTGTAGCTAATAATACTTTACCTTCATCGTCACTAAACTCATATGAAATAATTTGTTCTACTTCTGGTAAATTGCTTGAATTTAGTAAAGTTCGGACCTTTTTTCCACTTTTATAATCGTATACATCGATGGTTGAACCATTTTTGCTTCTATTTAAAACAGAGTATTCTTTCCCGTTATCTAAAGAACGTAAAACATCAAGGCGTTCGGCTCTAAATTCGCCGCCCCAAATATCTTCTAAAGTTATGTTATTTTGTTGTGCTGTTATTGTTGAAACTGCCGTAAGGAAAAGCAGTAATAATGAGGTGTAAGCTGTTTTTTTCAAACTGTTAAAATTTTATTACGCCAATGTTACTAAATTTTCGTGAAATTTAGGTGCTTTTTTGTGTTAAATACGGTCTATTGTTGGCAACTTTGCTCTTTTCAACAATGCTATAAATAGTATATTTGTAGCTCAATTTTACAAATATGGCGAAGCCCGTTACTGGATTTTCAAAAAAGACGAAAGCAGAAAAAATAGATTGGTTAACAAAAACCTATCTAAACAACAATTCTGAAGCATTGCAAACGCTTCAACAATACTGGAACGAAGATCAAAAACTTCAAAAGCTACACGATGATTTTATTGAAAATACGGTAACCAATTACTATTTGCCTTTTGGAGTTGCCCCTAACTTTTTAATTAACGGAAAACTCTTCACACTACCCATGGTCATTGAAGAAAGCTCTGTAGTGGCGGCTGCTAGCAATGCTGCAAAATTTTGGCTAGATCGTGGCGGGTTTAAGGCCCAAGTACTTTCTACACAGAAAAACGGACAAGTGCATTTAGATTACTTCGGAAAAGAACAAGATATCATTTCGTTTTTTGCTGAAGTAAAGCCCAAACTGATTGAAAGTGTTTCCACCATTCAGAAAAATATGAAAAAGCGTGGCGGTGGCTTGTTAGATATTGAACTTATTTCGAAAAATGAAACATTAAACGGCTATTTTCAATTACACTGCACCTTCGAAACATTGGATGCCATGGGCGCCAATTTTATTAATAGCTGTTTAGAGCAAGTTGCAAAAACATTTGAAGCTGAAGCAGATTCGTATAAACCATTTATAACCACTAACACTTTTCCTGAAGTTGTGATGAGCATTCTTTCTAATTATGTGCCAGAATGCTTGGTTAAAGCCGAAGTGAGCTGTAATACAACAGAATTAGCACAAAATGATATTAGTGGCGAAGACTTTGCAAACAAGTTTGTTCGCGCCATACACATTGCTCAAGCCGAACCCCGACGCGCTGTTACACACAACAAAGGAATTATGAATGGGATTGACGCTTTAATTTTAGCGACTGGTAACGACTTTAGAGCAGTTGAAGCAGGTGTTCACGCCTACGCATCAAAAGACGGTAAATACACAAGCTTAACAGATGCTAAAATTGAGGACGACGTCTTTACTTTTTCTATAAAAATACCTTTAGCGTTAGGCACCGTTGGCGGACTTACATCGTTACACCCTCTTACAAAATTTGCATTTGATTTATTACAAAAACCGAATGCTAAAGAGCTAATGGAATTGGTAGCAGTAGCTGGTCTGGCACAAAATTTTGCGCTTATTCGTTCGTTGGTCACTACGGGTATTCAAAAAGGGCATATGAAAATGCACTTGATGAATATTTTAAATCAAGTAGATGCTTCAGAAACAGAAAAAAAAATTGCTGTTGCTCATTTTAATGACAATACAGTTTCTCACAGTGCAGTAATAGCGTATGTAAAACAATTACGATCTTAATTTTGAACAACACTTTTTACAGTAACGGAAAATTATTACTCACCGGAGAATATGTCGTGCTAGATGGAGCGACTGCCCTAGCCATCCCAACAAAATATGGACAGAGACTAACAATAGAACCTACCACAAAAGGCGAATTGCTCTGGAACAGTTTTGACTTTAAAAACCAGTGTTGGTTCAGTGCGGCTTTCACTGGCGATACTTTTGAAGTGGAAGGAACCGACAAACCGGCAATAGCAAATACCCTTCAAAATATTTTAAGAGAAGCAAAACGCTTAAACCCTAACTTTTTAAATAACACCGAAGGAATACATGTTACTACCGAACTGGATTTCCCTCAAAATTGGGGCTTAGGCTCCTCTTCCACCCTAATTAACAATATTGCCCAATGGGCGCAAATAGATGCCTTCACACTACTGAAAAATAGTTTTGGAGGCAGTGGGTACGATATTGCAGCTGCACAACAAAAAACACCCTTTTTCTATCAATTATACGAAGGACAGCCTTCTATTAAAAAGGCACATTTACTTTGGGATTTTAAAGATCATTTGTTTTTTGTGCATCTCAATAAAAAACAGGATAGCAAGGAAGGAATCGCACACTATAGAAATGCGAAAGTTTCTAAAAATGACATTGAAAAAATTTCAGATCTTGGAAAAAAACTTCTGCTCTGCTATACGCTTCAGGATTTTAAAAATCTGATGCAAAGCCATGAAAAAACAATTTCTGAAATTATAAAAATCAAACCCATTCAAGAAAGGTTATTCCCAGACTTTAAAGGAACTGTAAAAAGCCTCGGTGCTTGGGGTGGTGATTTCGTGCTGGCAACGGGCGATGAAACAAATCAGGAATATTTCCGAAAAAAAGGCTACACTACTATTATCCCTTTTACTGATATGCTATTATAAAAAAACCTCCCCAAAAATGGGAAGGTTTTACTATTTTGAAGAGCTACTTTCGATTAATAAAAGTTAGCTCTATTGTCTTCGATATCTGCTTTTTTCTTCAGTGCTTGGTAAACTTGATTGCTAACAGCATTGTTACCTGCATTAAGTTGATTTACATAACTTGCATAGTTATCAAGATCTGGCGCTTTGTTAACAGCTAAAACAAGTACCATAAATACGCCAGACTTACCATCAATTAACTCGGTAGTCTCTCCAGCTTTTTCACCAAATGCTGCACCAACTACTTTAGGTTCGCTTCCTGCACCCGGAATTGTTGGGTTTGCCATTGTTACAGCTGTTGCCGTTTGTACTTGCACGCTTTGACTATTAGCTACGTCTTGAACTGTTGAACCAGAAATAGAAGCTCTAATTTTTTCAGCTTTCTTTTTATTTCTAATTATAGGGGTAACTTTTGTTGAAGCTTCTGATACGCTCATCACGCCTTTCGGGCTTTTTCTAGTAACCTGGGCAATTACATAACCGCCTGGAATGTTAAAACGTTTTACATCGCCAACTTCAGTTTCTTCTTCAAATCCCCAAGTAATAATGGTACGGTTATTACCAACTCCTGGAATATTAGCATCTAATTCACCAATTTTATTTACTGGACGTACAGTTAAATCTTGTTCTTTTGCAACCTCAGAAAAATCACCATCTTTTGCCGCTACTTCAAAGTTAGTGGCTTTAGAGAACGTATTATTAATAGTAGATTCTGAAGGCTCTATACTTTTTATTACCGTAGCAATTTTAACTGCACGCTGTTTATTTTTTTGTTCTTCTACTTGTGCAACGTGAAAACCGAAGTTGGTTTCAACAACACCTACCGTACCTTCATTATTATCAAAAATGAAATCGTTAAACGCAGGCACCATTCTACCAGGCCCTACATAACCTAAATCACCACCTTTATCTTTATTTGAATTGTCTTCAGAAAACTCTGCTGCCAACGCTTCAAATTTACTTTTATCTTTATTGATTACCGTTGAAAGACTATCTGCTAATTTTTTAGCTGCTTCTTTGGTTCGAGTTACATCTTGTGGAGCAGTTTGTAAACCAGTAAAACGAACTAAAATATGTTTAGATTTTACAGAGTCAGGCAATTGCTCAACGGCTATTACCTTACTTAGGTTTAATGTATTGCCTACTTTATATGGTCCGTAAATATCACCTGTATTCATTGAAGGGATCGTATCTACCAATGGTTCAGGCAAATCCTTTTTGAAATACCAACGGTCTGCATATTCTTGATCTGAATATTCATTTACAAATGCTTCATTATCATCTGTGTTTCTGAAACCAACAACCGTGTTTTCATACTCCTCACGATCATCCAATAAAGCCGCTACACTTGCATTGGCTTCTTCTATATCTTTATCTGAAGCAACTTCAGAAATAGATACATATTGAATATCTATTTGCTTATCTACTTCGTATTCACTTTTATGCTCATTGATGTATTGTTTAATTTCTTCATCAGAAACAGAAACATCTTCATCGGCAATTTTGGTATATGGAACCTGAACATACTGAAGGTTTATCTTATCATTTTCAAAATGATATTGTTGTTTTCCTTCAGCCAATGTAGAAGTTAAACCTCCTTTTACAAGATTTACATACATATTTTGAAGCGTAGCCTCCTTAATGTTTTCAGTGTAATCTTGCCACTGGCCGTACAATTGTGGGTTACCCTTAATACTTGCAACGTATTGCTGTACTAGACCTTCATCGTATTCACCTAATTCATTCTGAAATGTAGGATTATTAGCCAAAGAAGCACGCATCGCATTATTCAATTGTTCTTTCTCTACAACAAGACCTAACTCTTCATATTGCTCGGTAAGCAAGGTGTTTCGCAATTCACGCTCCCAAACCATATTCATTGCTTGTGCCGAAGTTGCATTTGGGCCTAAGTTACGCTGGGCAGTCTCTACTTGTTGCATAAAGTCTTGGCGAGAAATTTCTTTGCCATTAACAATTGCCACGGTATCTTGGTCTTTACCAATACCCGATCCCTTTGCAAGAACGTCACTCAAAATAAAGGCGAAAAGTGCCAATGCGATAATTAAAATAAGGAAGATTCCTCTTTTTCTAATACTGTTTAATATTGCCATCTGTTAATCAAGTTTATCTAACTTCTCATTCGTTTTAGCAAACGAGAAGGTTTTGGTGGTACATCCCTTTCTACCTTTTACTACTAGTCAAGGCTTTAAAGAGCTTGTTTTTAGTTTTGTTCAGTGGGCGAAAATACCATTTTCAACGCATTAATAAAAAACTTTGTTAAAAAAAATTGAATATGGCGTGTTAATGTTTTAAAAGACTAGCCTTCTTCTCTAATAAATAGCTCTACCATTTCAATTTTTGTGTTTGAAACTTCAAGAATTTTAAAAAGGAAACCTTCAATCTCGACAATTTCACCTTGATTGGGAATACCTTCGGTAAAATATACGATAAGACCTCCTAATGTTTCATAGTTTTCGTTTTCAGGGAGGTTGAATTTGTAAGATTCATTTAGGTAATCTACTTCGTGACGGGCGGAAAACCTATAATGATCATCTGCTCGAACTTCTTCAGTTAGTTCGGTACTATCATGTTCATCTTCAATTTCACCAAAAAGTTCTTCAATAATATCCTCAACCGTCATAATACCAGATGTACCACCATATTCGTCAATTACCACCGCAATACTTTTGCGTTTTCGTGCTAAAATATTCAACACGTCTTTTGCCAGCATGGTTTCGGGTACAAATACAACTGGTATCAAAACTTTTTTGACTGTTGCTGGTTTTTTAAACAGCTCGAAAGAATGTACATACCCAACAATATCATCTATATTTTCTTTATAAATCAATATTTTGGAGAGTCCTGTTTCAGTAAAAAGCTTACTTAATTCCTTTGGCGTCGTTTTAATATCGACTGCTACCACTTCGGTTCTAGGAATCATAACTTCTCGCGATTTTACTTCGGAAAAATCCAGAGCGTTCTGAAATATTTGTATCTCGCTGTCCATCTCATCGTCCGTTTCAGCGGTTTCCATTTGTTCGCTTATGTAATTCCCTAGTTCCATTTTACTGAACGTAAGCTGGATTGTATCGCCTTTAGTCTTGAAAAAGACTTTTAAAACCAAGTCTGAAATCCAAATTACAAATTCGGAAATTACAGAAAACAACATATAAAAGAAGTACGCTGGGATTGCAAACACCTTGATGAGTTTGTTTGCATAAATTTGAAAGAATACTTTGGGCAAAAATTCCGCGGTAAGTAAAATCACCAATGTAGAGATAATTGTTTGCACCAATAGACCAGACATCCCTTTAAGCGGGATGAACTCCATCAACAAATCGCCCATAAACAGACCATAAATAACCAGCGCTATATTATTACCAACCAACATAGTGGTAATAAATTTTGAGGGACGGCGGGTTATTTTCTTAAGTACTTTTGCTAATAAATCATTTTGTTTCTTTTCAATTTCAATATGTACTTTATTTGAAGAAACATAAGCAATTTCCATCCCGGAAAAAAAAGCCGAAAGGATAAGCATACTGAGAATAACAAGAATACTTACTTCCATTATTGGTTTTTGTTGCGTTCTTCTATTTTTTTACGAAAATTACGCTTAAAGAAGAACATAAAGATAGCAACTACAGCAAAAAAAGCAAATAAATAAGCGCGGGTACGGTTATCTGCCCAATTTTCCCACACCAAATAGAGTGAGAATACTGCCATTACTAAATAAACGTATTCAAAGAGTTTAAATATTTTCTTGTGCATCTTTTTCTTCTTTTTTTGTGTCTATTAACTGTACTCCTTCATTTTTTCTAGACAGAAAGGTTGTGAAATCTTGACTAGAATCGAACCAAGCTCCATCGTTGTACGAGCCATCTTTAAATTCAATTTGATAGGGCTGATTCGTAAAAACCCATTGATTTTTTTGATCCCAATACAATTGGTCTGCCCGCAACACTAAACTATCGTGGGTAACCAAAACGACACTATCCCTTAAATCTATAATCCCTGTTTCTTCATATTGTATGGCATACTTTGAGGTAACGGTACTTTTTTGATCTTTTTCATTCCAGAACCGTACTTCTACTCCTTCTGGAAATTCTTTATAAGGAAACTTTAAACTTGAAAAATCTAAAAACAATGGTGTAATTACATTGGCAATAACTTTACCAGAATCGGTGTATTTAAAGTTAACATCTTTTCCTATACCTAATGGTTCATTGTCCTTTAATGACAATTTTTTTACGTTTTTATAATTTCCTTCACATGAAAAAAACGTGATGGCAAATAAAATTGCCACCACGCTTTTAATACTATGATTGAAAGTGATCATCCTTATAAATTAGGTACCCTTACGCTACCGCCAACCCAACAGCTAAATGTAACTGTTTTTCCGGCCATACCTTGACTAAAGATATCATTTTTACTAGGCGCACGTTGTCTGTAACTACTAGCTGCTGCTCTTGCTGAAGAGGCAACTGCTGCATCTACGCGGGCTGCTTTATCTGCCATCTCTGCAGCTTTCCAGTTAATGGCTCTTTTTTCAAAGGGAGTAGTACCGCAGTTGTTTGCACTTTTAGCGTACATTGTAGCAATACGTAGGTATGAAGTACCATCAGAAGGTTTTATCTCCAATAATTTTCTGTAATACGTTCTTGCCTGACCATAGCTTCCTTTATTACGGAAGTTATCTGCAATTCTTCTATAGATTTTCACTTTTGCAGCAGGTTCTGTTTCAAGATCGGCCGCTTCGTTATAGTACTCCATAGCTTTGCTTGTATTCCCTTCTTGATCAGCAAGCTGACCTAAATAATATGCAGACTTTGCTGAAGGCTCTAAGTTGTGTAATTGTTGTACTAATTTAAAGAAAAGTGGCGTATCACATTCTTTAGCACTTAAACGACCTGCAGCTCTTTTTAACCAGTTTACATCGTCTTTCTTGTTCTCGAAATCTTTTTCATATAACGGAATCAAGTTATCACAGTCTGCAAGAATACCCAACTTACCGTTAACACTTCCTTTAACTTGGCCATAAGCTTTCAAGTTATTTTCATAAGCGCTCATATACTTTTTCTCTTTAGAAGACAAATCTGTACCAGCATCTTGCTTGTCCATATACTTAGTAAGCTTTTCGGCCAACGCATTTTCTTCTTTCTCTATTTTAGCCGTTACAGCATCATAAAGATCAAAAACTTCTTGAATGTCTTTCTTACCTTCATCATATAAGTCTACTGCTAACGAAAAGTAAGCATATAAAGCTTTCGGGCTTGTAAAGTCTTCCTCATACTTGGTAAAAGCTTCATTAAAAGCATCAAACTGCTCTTGCTTCGTACCAATTTCATTTTCATACTTAAGCTTAGCTATATCTGATAATACTTCCCCTTGTTTTGTTTTCTTAGGAAAATTCTCTAATCTAAGGTTGTATGATTCAATTAAATCTTGAATTTTTTCTTTATCACCGTTATCTATAAAATGCTTAAACATTTTTTCGGCATATTGATACGTTGCCAAATTATAATTTGGACAATCTTTTATAAGTTTTTCGTAATAAGGCAATGCAGCCTCATAATTTTTAGCTTTGGCCGGCTCAACAAATAAGGACAAGTTAAGTTGACAATCGTCCATTTGAGCGAAACTCTTACCACCAACCAATAAGGTTAAGGCCGTTAAAATTAAAATCGCTTTCGTTTTCATAGGTATAGTTTAGTGTTTAATAATTAATCTATCAATCTTTTTTGAAACCACCTGTCATTTAATGACAAGCTTATAAATGCGTTAAAGAAATTTTCTTGAATTAGACCAGCGTCATTAGTTCCACGCCTTCCTACCTCAAAACCGAGGTTGATATTAGAAAATGACTTACTTACTGGTAATCCTACTCCAAAAGATATGCCAAACTCATTAATATCTTCTCCATTTACGTTAATTCCCGTTCCCTCAAAACGCATTCCCGCTCTGTAAACAACACGTTTCCAGTAGCTGCCAAATCCATTATAATTAGGTATATAAAAACCACCTACTCTGTATTTCGACGCATCTTTAAACTCAACATTATCAAGTGAGAACGTACGGTTGGTAAAATTACTCGTTTTTTGGTTGGTATACTCAGCCCCTACATACCAATTTTTAGGCTTTCCAATCCCTGCCCCGATGGTAATTTGTGAAGGAAAAGAAAAGTCAGTGTCTTCAACCTCTACATCCCTAGCATCAACAATTGCTTCGGCACCTTCAGAATTGATAATAACCGACGCTATTTCTCGTGAGTTTTCTGATGTAAAATCGGTTTCAGGAGTGTACGTTAATGAGGTGGATAGTTCCAACTTCTCCGTTATCATAGTTTTATACGCTGCTCCAAAATTGAAACTAAATCCTAATAAATCAGATGTATTTGTCTCTCGGGAAGCAAATTCGATCCCTTCTTGAGCATTTAGGGCTTTGTTTTCAATGTTTCCGAAGTTATAATTTGCATCTACCCCAAAACTAAGCTTTGGCGTAATTTGGTATGCCAACGTTAAAAACGCTTTATTTATACCACCTGATCCTGTATATCTAGTAATAGATGTTCCTGTTTCTGTCTCCCTTTCGTTTTGTAATTGATACCCTACCGAAGTGTAAGGTATTAAACCAAAACTGGCTCCAAACTTACCCATTGGAATTCCCACTGCTAAATAATCTAAAGAAGTGGTCGACGCATTTTGAGAGTCGCCGTCGGTTTTCAATGTACTTTGTTTATGACTAGCTCCAACAGTAAAATTTACCAATTCAAGTCCTGCTACACTAGCTGGGTTTTGAAGATTAAGGTGAATACTATCTGAAAGAACGCCTAACCCTCCCATCATTCTATTTTCGGCAGTACCTTTAAACTTTAAAGTACCAATTCCGTAAAATGAATACGGGGACGTGGTTCCTTCCTGTGCCATAGCAGCACTTGCTATAAATAGTACTAAAACCGTTACTATAATTCGTTTTAACATCAATGTTTATTATGTTCTAAAATGTGGTTTAATCCCTGCAATAAAAAATTTGAGGTGGCAAAGATGTCATTTTTTAGGCGATCTCGCAAAAAATGAGCGTCCCCTCCTGTTAAAATAACTGTTAAATTCTTGAAATCGGTTGCATATGCCGCAATAAAACCATCAATTTCATAACAAATTCCGTTAACGGTACCGCTGTGCATAGACCCAATCGTAGAACTCCCAATATACTTGCCTATTTGCTCTGCTTCCAATAACGGAAGTTTTTCAGTAAACGTATGCATTGCTTTGTAGCGCATTTGCAAACCCGGTGAAATAGCACCTCCTTTATAATTGTTATCCTCAGAAAGAAAATCGTACGTTATGCAAGTTCCCGCATCGATTACCAGAACATTTTTTTTAGGGTATTCCACCGCTGCAGCACTTATTAATGCAATACGATCAACCCCCAATGTGGTAGGTGTTGCATATTCATTTTTAAAAGGGATGGCCACTGTATGGTCTAAAACTAATACTGAATAGCTATTTTTCAGCTTTGTAAAATGCGTTTCACTTATTTTACCCACACTTGAAATGATACATTTTTCAATTTGCGGGTATTTATTCTTTATTTCTGATAGGGCTTCCAAAAAATCACCTTTAATTGTCGTTTTTTTAATCTGAAGCTCTCCATTTTTAAAAATAGCGAGCTTGATTAAGGTGTTTCCTACATCAATTATTAAGTTCATTTTTTTAAGTAAGTGCGTAAAAATAAACAATGAAGGGACATAAGATTGTTAAGAGGATATTAAAGTGAGAAAATATTATTCGTGTCCGACTAAGATGTTAGAACGCTTCGTTTTTAGAAACAAGAATTGATTCGTATAATCTACAAGTCAATTTATATTCGTTCTGTAAAACCAAAACAAAACATACAAGTGATTAAGCTTACCTAACATTGTGTTACAGAAGACTCCTCTTTAAATCCAACAGCAAAACAAGAACTCAATTTTAATTTAACTAGACACGAATGAAAAAAAATTAGAATATTTTTTACCTTTATGTTTTGCAAAATATAAATAACGTTTATATTTGCACCCGCTTTAAGCAGGTACCTTAGCTCAGTTGGTAGAGCAACGGACTGAAAATCCGTGTGTCCCTGGTTCGATTCCTGGAGGTACCACATAAACCCGAAACGTTTGTTTCGGGTTTTTTGTTTTTTAAAACCGCTCTATTTACCAAGTCTATCCTATTGAAATTCCAAAAATCTAAATATCTTTATAGCTTAAGATAAAATAACAAAAAAAGACACCCTTTTTCCTGGGCATTCGTATGAAACAAGAAGACATTATAAAAGCAATCAACGAAAAATACACCGCCCTAGGTGAAAATCCAGACACCTACCTTAAGGGACTTTTACAAGCTAAACCCATTAATTATTGGGATTACATTGAGGTTGAAACCTTGCTTTCTCTTCAAAAACCACGTACCGATTTTAAAGATGAAAAAATCTTTATTATGTACCATCAGGTAATTGAATTACTTTTGAAAATGGTTCGTCACGAAATTATTCAGCTTTTTGAAATGGATGGTGTGGACGAAGAAATCTGGCTCGATAAATTTTCTCGCTTAAACCGTTATGTGAACATGCTCATTACTTCTTTCGATATTATGAAAGACGGAATGAGCTATGAAGATTACAATATTTTCCGTTCTACGTTAACCCCAGCTAGTGGATTTCAAAGTGCGCAATTTAGATATATTGAGATTTACTGCACTAAATTAGAAAACTTAGTAAACGAAGAAGGCAAAAAACGACTTCCTGAAAATCCTTCAACCAAAGATTATTTTGAACATATTTATTGGCGGGACGCTGGATATAACCATAAAACAGGTTCAAAAACATTAACAATGCGTCAGTTTGAAGAAAAATATTTAGATTCTTTTATTGACCTCGCCAATAAAGTGAAAGGAAACTCTTTGGAAGAAAAATTCCTGCAACTTGAAAACCCTTCTTCAGCACTTCAAAAAGTAATTTTAGAATTCGACAAGCTATATAATGTAGAATGGCCTTTAGTGCATTTAAACACTGCCAGACATTATTTAGACAAAAAGGGAGAGAATAAAACCGCTACTGGCGGATCTGAATGGAAAAAATACCTACATCCCAAATTTCAGCAACGCAAGTTCTTCCCTACGCTTTGGAAACAAGAGGAATAATGAAACTACATACCAAACGCATATACGAAGACGCTGCAAACCGAGACGGACATCGAGTATTGGTAGACAGGGTTTGGCCAAGAGGTGTTAGCAAAGAAGATGCGCGTTTGGATGACTGGAATAAAGACATAGCTCCCTCCACCGATTTGCGAAAATGGTTTGATCACAAAGATGAACGCTTCGCAGAGTTCAAGAATAGATACAAAAAGGAACTTTCAAAACATACTAATGACTTAAAAGAAATTGCATCTATTGCTAAAGAAAAACAGGTGACCCTGTTATTCGGCGCAAAAGATGAAAAATACAATCAAGCCGTTATCTTAAAAGAATACCTTGAAAGCAACTTTTAAACTACAATTTTTGCTTTGATTCTTTTCTCAGCTTTCTTTTTAATGGCCGTTAGGCGTTTCATAATATCCATTAATTTAGCATCTTTCGTCTTTTTATAACGTTCGTTTAATGCCAATATTAATTTCTTAGCTTTCTTTGAAGCTACTATTCGCTCATTTGTAGACTTAAAGCTTGTAGTTTCTTCTTCAAATTGTAGTGCTTCATTAACAACATCCATAGTAAATTCTTTATTTATTTGTCAGTTTTACTTTAAACACAAAGGGTAAAAAAATTTCTCTGTTCTCACTTTATGTTTCGAGCGGTTAAATGTAATGGCTTCTATTATCTTTAAATAATTTTAAACAATACTTTAACACTGTGTCTCAAAACCCTAATTACTGAAAAGATAATTTAATACCTAAACTTTTGCATTGATTGTCTTTATTACTAAAAGATAAAACTTATGAGGTTTATTCTATTGTCAACTTGTTATACGCTGAAAGAAGTCCTTATTATTAGCTTCTCATAACTTTAAATTGATATGAAATAACAAACATTTTACAAATGCAGTTGCATACACTTTTGACTGCAAATCTAAATCTTCCGTAAGCTTTTTGTATTTCAAAAGACTACTTTGTTATATTTACCGAAGTAAAACCAAAGAGGTTTAACTTTCGTAACTATAATAAATACTAGCAATCATGGCAGATTATTATGATCCAAAAGACCTTCGGAAATTTGGAAAAATCACTGAATGGAGTGAAGAATTAGGAGAAAAATTTTTTGATTACTACGGAAAAGTATTCGAAGAAGGCAAACTAACAGCCCGTGAAAAATCACTTATCGCATTAGCTGTTGCACACACCGAGCAATGCCCATATTGCATTGATGCCTACACAAAAGACGCGCTACAACGTGGTGTTACTAAAGAAGAAATGATGGAATCTATTCACGTTGGTGCTGCTATTAAAAGTGGCGCTACCTTAGTGCATGGCGTAATGATGATGAATAAAGTAAATAAACTTGATGGATAATTTATGACGAAGCTCAAAACACAATCCCTACATAAACGAAATAGCGAACTCGCACAATCTAATAAACAGCTTGAAATTCTTTCAAATGGAATTTTTGCTTCTGGTGAGTTACCCACCTTTGCAGAAAAAATTGAAGAAACTGGTCAATTTCCAATGAAACCAAAAAAGCTGGAAATTCTTCAGATAAATTTAGGCTATATGTGTAACCAAACCTGCGATCACTGTCACGTAGATGCTGGGCCAGATAGAAAGGAAATTATGACCGTCGAGACAATGAAACAGTGTTTAGAGGTTATAAAAAATACTGGAGCTCACACAGTAGATCTTACTGGCGGAGCCCCAGAGATGAATCCAAATTTTAGATGGTTTGTTGAAGAAGCTAGCAAAGCAGGGATTAAAGATTTTATTGTCCGTAGCAACTTGACGATTATTCGGGCCAATAAAAAGTATTACGATCTGCCGCAGTTTTTTAAAGAACACAACGTGCATGTGATAAGTTCAATGCCGCACTGGACGCGTGGAAAAACGGATAAACAACGTGGTGAAGGGGTTTTCGATATGTCTATAAAAGCATTACAGGAACTAAACGCAATCGGTTATGGAATGCCAGATAGCGACCTTCGATTAGATTTGGTGTACAACCCGAGTGGTGCTTTTTTACCTACCGATCAAGAGAATATGAAAAAAGACTTTAAAAAGGCATTATTAGAAGATTTCGGAATTCATTTCCACGACTTATTTGCCATTACCAATCTGCCAATTGCTCGTTTTCTAGACTTTTTAATCGCTTCGGAAAATTATGAGGAGTATATGTATCAATTAGTTGATGCCTATAATCCCGCTGCAGTAAAAAGCGTGATGTGCACCAACACTATTTCCATAAGTTGGGATGGTTGGTTGTACGATTGTGATTTTAACCAGATGCTCGAGTTAAAAGTTGATAGTAAAGTACAACACATTTCAGAATACAATGAAGATGTATTAAACGACCGAAATATTATCATATCACAACATTGCTACGGTTGTACCGCTGGTGCTGGAAGTAGCTGCCAAGGTTCTGTTGCCGAATAAAAAATGACTAACCAAAAGACCGCCATATTAATTTTTGCCAATTCGGCCCAACAAGAAAGGATTGTAAAACCCTTTCGGAAATCGGCGGATTTATTTGGCACTCTTAATAAACAGACTCTTACAAAGGTTAAAAAAACTGGTCTCCCTTATTTTCATTTTTCTGAAAAAGAACAAGTAGGAAATACCTTTGGCGAACGATACGTTCATGCCATTCAATCGGTTTACAACAAAGGTTTTGATACTATCATTACCCTCGGAAATGACACGCCGCATTTACAATCTCGGCATATTTTAGAAACCGCTAGAAAACTACAAAATAACCCTGTTGTTTTAGGACCCTCTAAAGATGGTGGTTATTACATGATGGGCTTGCGCAAATCACATTTTGACGCATCGCTATTTCTAAAACTTCCGTGGCAAACTTCTAATTTGAACAGAAGAATTTCACTGCTGTTTCGTTCTAAAAATATTCAAATAGAATGGTTGGAAATCCTCACGGATATTGATTCAATTTCTGACGTCAAAGTTCTTTTAAATAGCTTCAGAAAACTTTCCTGTCGATTAAAAAAAATACTTTGCAGCCTTCTTATTTCTGAAAAGATTTTATTCGAATTAGCACCTATTCATTTTCAGAAAACACTTCAAAAAACACCTTTTAATAAAGGTTCGCCCAGTATTGCTTCATATCAGAATATCTGAAAAGTAAAATTGTTTAACGTGTCTGGTTGAGCCCTCCGGTTTCACTCAGGATAAACTATAGTCGAAACCTCCAAGTTTATAAAAAATTTGTAGTTCTCAACTGGGTTTGAACAGACAGCAAACTACTTTTTTGACATTCTACTCTCGATTGCTGAAATTTCTCAGCAAAGCACGTTTTTACTTACCAATCAACACATTTTTATGAAGCAATTATACATGGGCTTATTGTTTATGATTACCGCAATAGGCTATTCTCAAAATACTGTTACCGGCACCGTAACAGATGCTGCAAATGGAATGACCATTCCGTTTGTAAATGTGCTTTCCAGTAATGGAGAAGCCACAACAACCGATAAAGATGGAAGTTTTACCATTGAAGTCTCTTCCACTAAAAATATCCTGACATTTTCTTCAATTGGATATATTACTCAAACGATTCCCGTTAGCAATAACACCGAGTTTTCAATTCAATTAGAAGAGTCTACCACTAGTTTAGACGAAGTAGTCGTCACCGCATTGGGGCTAAAACGGGAAACCAAAGAACTAGGCTATACCGTACAGACATTAGAATCTAAAGGTATAAACGATGTAAAAGCTGTCAACTTTCTAGACAATCTTTCCGGTAAACTAGCCGGAGTTACCGTTTCGCAAGGAGTAACCGGCGTGGGTTCATCTTCAAAAATCACTATTCGCGGGGAATCTTCTTTTTCAAATAACAACCCTTTATTTGTGGTTGATGGAACACCGATTAACAACGAAACGGTCTTTAATTTCACCAACGAAGCTGCGGCAGGATTTCAAGAAATTGATTTTGGTAACGGCGCTATGGAAGTAAATCCAGACGATATTGAATCGGTCACGGTATTAAAAGGACCTAGTGCAGCCGCTTTATACGGGACACGCGCCTCAAACGGAGTGATAGTTATTGAAACCAAGGACGGTAGCAAAGCAAAAGGATTAGGCATTAGTATTAACACCTCGCTTTTTGTTGAAACACCTTTTAAACTTCCTGAATTTCAAAATGAATATGGCCAAGGTAACGGTGGCGAGTTTGCCTACGTCGATGGACTAGGTGGTGGAACAAACGACCTTATTAGTTATTCTTGGGGTCCCCGATTGGATGCGGGTAATTTAATTCCGCAATACGATAGTCCAGTTACATTGCCAGACGGAACAGTAGTTCGCGGTGGAGACACCTCTCTTTACAATGGTTTACCCATAACGCCAACGGCTTTCGATTCGCACCCCGATAATTTGAAGAACTTTTACCGAACAGGTGTTACCACCATCAATAATGTTTCGGTTTCCAATAGTTTTTCAACAGGGAATTACCGTTTGTCCTTTACCGATCTTCGTAGCGATGGTATTATTCCCGGAGTAAATTTGGAACGCCAAACAGTGGCTACCAAACTTGCTTTCAAGCCTACCGATAAAACGAAATTTAATGCTTCTGTAAGTTATGTGAATTCTGGAAGTGATAACCGCCCTTCAAATGGCTACGGAAGTGAAAATGTAAACTACGCTTTGGTAGCTTGGGGACCACGCTCATTGAACATTCAAAATATGCGCGATTATTGGCAACCAGGTCTTGAAAACGTACAGCAATACTCCTTTAATTACACTTATTTTGATAATCCTTATTTCACGTTATTGGAAAACAGAAACTCGTTTGAACGAGATCGTGTCTTCGGAAATATTTCAGTAACACAAGATTTTACGGAGCATTTCAGTATTTCGCTTCGTTCAGGATTGGATTATTCTTCTGAAACGCGACAGTTTAGAAGAGCTTTCAGTAGCAACCGATTTCAAAATGGAGGCTATGCAGAGCACGACGTATTATTCAGGGAAGTAAACACAGACTTTTTGATTAACTATGATAATATATTCGGTAATATTTCAGTAGAGATTTCCGCAGGAGGAAATCGGTTGGATCAAACGGCTTCTACCAAACAATCACAAACGGTAAACTTGGCACAACCAGGTATTTTTAACCTGAACAATGCCGCCTCACCTATTGAAGTCTTTCAGTTTGAAAGTGAAAAACGTATTAATTCGTTCTACGGAATTGCAAAATTAGGTTATAAAAACTTTCTGTATTTAGATTTAACGGCTCGAAACGATTGGTCTAGCGCCTTGGCTACGCCTTTTTCTGTAGATGGAACTTCGTTCTTTTACCCATCAGCTTCAGCAAGTTTTATCCTTTCCAATGTGACTGATCTGCCTGATATATTTTCATTTGCAAAGCTGCGAGCCAGTGTTGCCCAAGTTGGTAACGATACGGCACCGTACCAAACTTCAGGAGCTTTTGTTTCGCAAACACCCTATTTAGGACAGCCAACCTTTAGCGATCAAGATTTTATTCCGAATTCAAATTTAAAACCCGAACAAACCACCTCATATGAATTTGGTGCTGACCTTCGGTTTTTCAAAGATCGTTTGAATTTTGATATCACCTATTATAACGCACTAACCGAAGACCAAATAATTTCGTTGCCCATTGGTATCTCTTCAGGGTATAACCAACAAGTTATAAATGGTGGAAAAGTACGAAACCAAGGACTCGAAATTATAACGGGAATAACGCCCATTAAAACTGCAGATTTTCGTTGGAACACCACCTTTAATTTTAGCACGAGCAAAGCAGTGGTAGAAGACCTACCGCAAAATGATGGTCGTTTAACTTTGGCTTACAACCGAATTTACGACAGTGCCAACCAAACGGTTTGGTTTCAAGTAGAAGAAGGTGGCGAAGTAGGTGACATCTACGGAACAGGCTACACAAAAAATGAAAACGGCGATTTTATTATCGATGAAAATGGAAACTATATTGCCGATAACAATCTTAAAAAAATAGGAAACTATACACCAGACTTCATGCTTGGCTGGAGCAATGATTTTCAGTACAAAAATTGGAACCTCAGTTTTTTGTTTGATTGGCGACAAGGTGGCGAATTGGTTTCTAGAACACGAGCCTTGGCAACCGTTGGCGGTCAATTAGCAGAAACAACCCCACGCCCAGAAGAAGGTGTTATAGCCGACGGTGTTGTAAATGTTGGGACCGAAGCTAGTCCTGAATACGTACCCAACACTACAGCTATTTCAGCAGAAAGTTATTACCGTCAATTTTACGACCGTAACCATGAAGAAAACAATGTGTATGATGCTTCCTATTTAAAACTTCGCCAGTTTTCGATTGGTTATAGTTTTGAACTGAGAAATGGATTTTTAGGTCTAGCTGAAGGAGGAAAAGTGAGTTTCAACATTATTGGAAGAAACATTTTTGCGGTTTCAGAAATTCCACATTTTGATCCCGAGCAACTTGCCGTTCAAGGAAACGGTTTTGTAAGCGGTGTTGAAGATATGAGCTACGCCACCACACGAAGTATCGGTTTTAAAGCCGGAATTAATTTTTAAGATGAAAACCATGAAAAACACATTCTACATATTCAGTTGCATCATCCTACTTGTTGCAAGTGGCTGCACCAAAGATTTTGAAGAAATCAATACCAACCCAAATGCGCCTAATTCAATACAACCTTCTTTATTACTTAGGCAGGTAATCTATGATTATGGTGAGCAAATGAGTTACGAAGGCTTTGTTGCTGGCGACTTGTTATCACAGCATCGCACAGCCTTAGATTTTAATTTATTTGATCGTCACGCACTAAAATCGCCGCAGTTAGGTGGAAATCCTTGGCCTATTTTTTACACCAACCTTCGGAATAATCAGATAATAATTCAACAATCTCAAACCACAGAAACCTTCGCTGTTTATGAAGGACCAGCTTTGATTTTAAAAGCGTATATGGCAGCAGGTCTGACCGATTTGTTTGGCGACGTTCCCTATTCTGAAGCTTTTAATGGCGCGGACGGCACGGTAACACCAAAATACGACAAACAAGAAGCTATTTATTTAGCTGAAGGTGGAATTATCGATAACATCGACAAAGGAATTGCAGCGATTGAAGCTTATGACGATGTCATTCCGTTGGAAGGTGATATTCTTTTTGATGGAAATTTAGACAGCTGGATTACGTTTGCCAATTCATTAAAAATAAAACAACTGCTACGTATTTCGGGAAAAGTGGATGTTTCTTCAGAATTACAAGCGATTTATAATGAAGGAAATTATTTAAAAACGAATGACCAAAACGCTATTTTCAACTATACGAATACCGATCCTAATAGTTTCCGCTTGGCGCAACTTCGGGTAGGCGATTTTAACAACTTTGTCCTTTCTGAAACGATGGAAGACATTTTAACCGAGTTAAACGATAATCGAATTGGCGAGTTTTTTCGTCCGTTTGAAAATTCAGAATCTGATGAATTTAATGGACTAATTAATGGAATCGATGCGTCAAGCACTTCTATCGAATTGGCTAATTTTTCCTTGGCTGGTAGAGCTTTCAGGGAAGATACCTCAACCTTAGATGCTAATTTTCTAACGGCTTGGGAAACCTATTTCAATTTAGCCGAAGCAGCAGAGCGCGGATTGATTTCCGCAGATGCACAACCATTATACGAAACAGGTGTTGCTCTAGCTTTTGAATATTGGCAAACCGACATGCCAACAGATTATTTAACAGGTTCGGCAGCATATAATGCCGCTGGGACCACGCCAATGCAACAAATTATCACCCAAAAATGGGTAGCAAATATCATTAACGGCTATGAAGGTTGGGTGGAATGGCGACGCACTGGTTTTCCAGAATTTAAACCAGTTGCCGCCAGTTTAAACAACGGGATTATCCCTATACGAATGCCCTATCCAGCCGAAGAAGAAGCTTTAAATGCCGAAAATTACCAAGAAGCAGCCAATGCAACCGATGGCAATAGTATTAATGCGCCGGTTTGGTGGGATGAATAAAAACCTTGAAGGTATAAAGGAACGAATATGGATGTAACAATCTGGCAATGGGGACTTATACTAGTATCAAGTTTGATACTATTTTTCCTATCCCCATTGGCAAAATCTACCGATCAGTTTTTTAAAGCGACCCATCGAAAAAAGGCGCCTTCTGCTTTATGGTTGACGGGAAGTTTGATTATCTCGTGGATTTTTGCCAAAAGCATCACCAATGCAGCAAATTTAGGATTAGACTTTGGTATTGTGGGTGGTGTAGCCTATGCAGGATATTATCTGTCCTTTGCAGTTGCTGGTATTATAATTTATCAATTACGGGTTAAAGGAGGCTTTAAAAGTATTCATGATTTTTTAACGAATCGTTTCGGAAAAGGAGCGATGGCACTCTTTTCCATTTTAATAGCGATACGCCTTTTTAATGAAGTGTGGAGTAATACCATTGTAATTGGAACCTATTTTGGCGACCAAGGAAGCACACCTTACTATTGGGCGATTTTAATTTTCACAGCCTTAACATTGGCCTATGCTATAAAAGGCGGATTGAGTAGTTCTATTTTTACCGATGTAATTCAAATGGGGCTTTTTGCCATTTTACTCGTTGTTATTTTAGGAGCGATTTTTTCTACCGAAGATTTTACAGTGAGTGAAGTGGCAACATCCGGCTCTTGGACGTTTGAATTAGGCTTGAATTTATTCTTTGCAGCCATTATACAATCGTTTAGTTATCCATTTCACGATCCAGTATTGACCGATCGGGCTTTTTTAAGTTCGCCAAAAGTGACCCGAAGAAGTTTCCTCTGGGCAAGTTTATTAGGAGCGATTTGTATTGTGCTATTCAGTATTATTGGGGTGTATGCACAATCGCAAGGAATGAAAGGACAAGCCGCCGTAGAGGTTGGAAAAGCCTTTGGCGTAGTCATTTTATTGGTCATTAATTTTATTATGATCACTTCTGCAGCATCCACATTGGATTCGACCTTTTCATCTTTTTCAAAATTATTGGCGGTCGATTTAAAAATGGGTGTAAATCTCAGCTTTGGAAGAGCTTCTATGGCGGCAATAGCCATTTTAGGAACTATCCCTGTTTTTTTAAATGCTGAAATATTATCGGCCACGACCATTTCAGGAACTATGGTCATTGGGCTTACACCCGTATTTTTATTTTGGAAACTTCCAGCACCTAAAATCAGTTTTTACCTTAGTGTAATTTGCGGCTTGGTTTTTGGTTTTTTATTGGTTTTCGGACTATTTCCGCGACAACTCATTTTTACCGAAGGAAAATATGCCGACTTACTTTGGGTGAATGTTTGGGGAATTTTAAGTTGTATAACTTTATATTTAACACCTACATGGATAAAAAAATAGAACATATAAATATACAAGGCAAAGTACTTCTGTTTGGCGGCGTGTATAGCAATTTGCAAGCACTCGAAAAACTAAAAAGCATTGCCGAAAAAAATAATATCCCGCCAGAAAACTGTATCTGCACCGGTGATATTGTGGGCTATTGCGCACAACCAGAAGAAACCGTTCAACTTTTTAAGTTATGGGGCGCCAAAAGTATTGCTGGGAATGTAGAGATACAATTGCGAGAAGGTGCTGAAGACTGCGGTTGTGATTTTAGAAAAGGGTCTCGTTGCGATGGGTTTTCACAGTTATGGTATCCCTATGCGCAAAGTAAACTTTCAAAAAGTTCTCTAGATTTCATTAAAGAAATACCCGATCATATTCAGTTTACGTATGCGGGAAAAAAAACAATTGTTGTTCATGGTTCGTGGACTAACGTTTCAGAATTTATATTTAAATCAACTCCTTGGGAAGTAAAGCAATCAACTTTTGAGGCTACAAAGAGTGATTTAATTATCGCAGGACATTGTGGATTGCCTTTTAAGCAAATAGAAAATGAAAAACTTTGGATAAATCCTGGGGTTATCGGCATGCCAGCCAATGATGGCAACCCAACAGTTTGGTATGCAGTTTTAAATGATGCTGAAAAAGAAGTTTCAATTACACATCACGCTATGAATTACAACCATAAATTAACCAGTAAATTAATGTACAATGGTCTATTGCCTGAAGCGTATGCCCGAACGATTATTACGGGAATTTGGGATAATACGGAAATTCTTCCGCCTGTAGAAAGTGGGTTGCAAGGATTTGGGATTCAGCCATAATTCACAGCAATTTAACACCTGATGGTATGTAAGTAAATTGATAATATGTAAGTTTAACACTCCAATAATACTATGAAGTATATTTTTTCTTTTCTCCTTTTGCTAATTTCAATAACTGGTTTTTCACAACAATCTTTAGGAGATCTTTTACAGCAATATAACACTAGAAGCATTCCGTATATTTCGGTGGAGGAACTGCGTATGCGACACATGAACGATAGCATTGTAATTGTTGACGCCAGAGAAAAAAAGGAATATAATGTAAGCCATATTGAATCAGCAACATTTGTAGGTTTTTCAAAATTTTCAATAGATTCTGTTGCTAAAAAGATTCCTAATAAAAATACCGCTATTGTAGTGTATTGTTCATTAGGAATTCGTTCCGAAGAGATTTCAGAAAAACTAAAAAAAGCGGGATATTACAATATTGAAAACTTGTATGGGGGAATTTTTGAATGGAAAAATAAATTGTATCCATTAGTGAACAATAAAGGAAAAGAAACAGACAGCATTCATGGTTTTTCGAAAAACTGGAGCAAATGGCTGGACAAAGGAACTGTAATTATTAAGTAATTTTAGAATCATTAAATAAAATCCTATGGGTTTATTATCAAAAAAAAATGTGGGTGGAGATGAAGATTTAGCTAAAGATTTTCACTTTCCAACTTCAAAAAAAGCATTATTAATCTTTACAAGAAACCCAGAATTGGGTAAAGTAAAAACACGTTTAGCAACAAGTGTGGGTGATGAATCTGCATTAAAAATTTATAAATTCCTACTAAGCCATACTGCCAAAATTACGGCTAATGTAGCGGCTGATAAGTTTGTGTATTATAGCGAAGGTATTCACAAAGAAGACAGTTGGGACAACAATACTTACAATAAGAAATTACAGCAAGGGGACGATTTGGGCATTCGTATGTATAATGCGTTTACTGAAGTATTCTCCCTTGGGTATGAAGAAGCAATCATTATTGGTAGTGATATGCACGATCTAGACACAACAGACCTTGACAATGCTTTCACGGCTTTAAAAGACCACGATTATGTAATAGGCCCTGCCGAAGATGGTGGTTATTATTTATTAGGAATGAAACAGGCCAACCAAGCTCTTTTTAGTAAAAAAGATTGGGGAAAAGATTCTGTGTTGCAGGCAACTTTAGAAGATTTAAAAGACGAAAAGTTGAAAACACTAGAAGAACGAAACGACGTTGATTACTATTCCGATATCAGGGATAATGAGGCTTTTCAAAAATTTTTACCCGATTATTTAGACACCGAATTTTAATTTAAAAAACACTATGTTACAAAACATACAAGAATCTGCAGCATTTTTAAAGAACCGAGGTTTTGACCAACCTGAAGTAGGGATTATTTTAGGTACTGGTCTAGGCAAATTGCTAGAAGATGTTGAAATACAAAGCGAAGTTAGTTACAACCACATCCCCAATTTTCCAACAGCTACGGTTGAGTTTCATAAAGGGAAACTCATTTTCGGAATGTTAGGCGGAAAAAAAGTAATGGTTATGCAAGGCCGTTTTCATATTTACGAAGGCTATTCGTTACAAGATGTAGGCTTTCCAGTACGGGTAATGCACGAATTGGGAATAAAAAAACTCTTAATTAGCAATGCTTCCGGAGCGGTAAACCTCAGCTTTAAAAAAGGAGAAATTATGTTGATTGATGATCACATAAATCTACAAGGAAGTTCGCCATTAGCCATTCGTGGTATTGAAAAAATGGGCGAACGCTTTGTCGACATGAGTGCTCCTTATAGTCCTGAAATGAACAGTAAAATTGAAAAAATCGCTTCAGAAAACAACATCAATTTACACAAAGGTGTGTATGCTAGTGTTGTAGGACCACAACTAGAAACTCGTGCCGAATACCGGTATTTAAAAATTATTGGCGCCGATGCTGTAGGGATGAGCACCGTCCCAGAAATTATAGTTGCAAATCACTTAGGTTTGCCAGTTTCAGCCGTTTCAGTATTGACAGATGAGTGTGACCCTGATAATTTAAAACCTGTAGACATTCCAGACATTTTAGCTATGGCAGCAAAAGCCGAACCCGATATGATTACATTATTTACTGAATTGATAAAGCAACTTTAAAAACTTAATACGCTTTCATAAAATCTTCCTCCAATACGATTTTTAATTTTGAAACAAGCTCTTTAGCGTGTTCTTTATTAAAAACCATTGGAGGTTTTATTTTTAACACGTTGTAGTCTGGACCGTCGGTACTCATTAAAATCCCTAGTGTTTTCAATCGGTCGGAAAGATAGGTTGCGTGCTCTGCTAATGGTTTTTTTGTTTGGTTGTTCAATTCGAACCCTAGAAACAGACCTTCTCCCCTTACATCGCCAATAATTGGAAACTCTTTTTGAAGCTGTAATAATTCAGACTTTAAAAAATCTCCAGTTTCCAAAGCATTTTGCTGTAAGCTTTCTTCTTCAATTGCTTCCAAAACGGTTCGGCCAATGGCGCAAGAAACGGGATTGCCTCCAAAGGTGTTGAAAAACTCCATTCCTGTGTGAAATTTTTCAGAAACCTCTTTTGTACACGCTACAATAGCTAATGGATGTCCGTTACCAGCTGGTTTCCCCATCGTTACAATATCGGGGACAACATCGAACAACTCAAAAGCCCAAAATGTTTTTCCCATTCTGCCAAAGCCAGTCTGCACCTCATCTGCTATACAAACACCTCCAGCTTTTCTTACTGCCTGATAGACTGTTTTAAAGTAATCTTTTGGCGGCACAATCTGCCCACCACAACTTATCATAGATTCACCTATAAACCCAGCAATTCCTTCATCGATTATTCCTAAATGGTAAATATGTTTTCTAGCATACCTCGCATACTCCGCCCCTGTATTTTTGCCTTGGTGCCTGCCGCGAAAGGAATCTGGCAAGGGCAGTATATGTGTGTTTGCAGGTTGTGGAAAACCGCCTTTTCCTTCAAATTTATAGGAGCTTACATCCATCGCAGAATTAGTATTGCCGTGGTATCCAACTTCAATGGCCAACATATTTTCTCTCCCCGTCACTGTTTTTGCCATTCTTAAGGCGAGTTCATTTGCCTCGCTCCCAGAATTGACAAAATGTAACACCGAGAGTTCCTTAGGTAGTTTTTTAAGCAAAGCTTCGGCATAATTCACTATTTCTTTGTGTAAATAGCGAGTATTGGTATTTAAAACTGCCATTTGTTGTTGTCCAGCCGCTACCACCTTGGGGTGTTGATGCCCCACATGATTGACGTTATTAGCGGTATCGATATATTTTTTCCCGTCGGAATCTATTAAATAAACCCCTTCTCCCCTAACTATGTTTAGAGGTTCAGAATAGGAAAGGCTCAAGCTTTTTCCTAAATGCTCTTTTCTGAAAGAAATTATTTCTTCGTTTGAATAGGTTTCAGGAGTATCGTGCGTTTCTTCAATAAACAACAGACCAGGATTTTGACAAATACTTTTCCAAACGTTTTTTTCAGAAGGAAAGGCTACACCAGGGTAGTTTTCGGTATTTCCCAATAAATCGAGCATCACTTGAAAGTGAAGGTGGGGTGTCCAAATTCCATTTTCAGAAGTATCTCCAATATACCCCACCAACTCTCCTTGTTTAACTTTTTGTCCAATCTTCGTCATCTCTAGCGAAGAAAGTGTTAAGTGACCATACAAGGTGTAAAATAGGCTTCCGTTAAACTCGTGTTCTAATACCATTAACGGCCCATAATCTTTTAAATAATCATTGTGGTGCAGAATAACCACTTTACCATCATAAGCCGCATGAAGCGGTGTTTTAGCATCTACCCAAAAGTCGGTGCCTAAATGTACGGTACGGTATTGCGGACCATTATTACCGTCCATTCTAAAGGCATTGGTTGTGTAAAAAGGACGCACCTCTAAATAACCATTGGCCAAAATGCTTTCAGGATTTTCCTTTTCTATTTGTTTCAGTTTATATTCGGTAATAACGGTATCGCTGTATTCTTCTTTATTCCCCAA
Organism: uncultured Marixanthomonas sp.; assembly: GCF_963974425.1. Lineage (NCBI taxonomy): Bacteria > Pseudomonadati > Bacteroidota > Flavobacteriia > Flavobacteriales > Flavobacteriaceae > Marixanthomonas > uncultured Marixanthomonas sp. The sequence goes on along the minus strand of NZ_CAXBCK010000023.1, from coordinate 23,964 downwards.
CCACGCACTGCCAATACTCATATCTACATGTGTAACACTCTTAATCTTCAAAGAAGGAAAAAGTGTGTTCAATGATATTTTGTTGTTCGCAGCCCAGTTTTTAAACTCGTGTTCTTTTGGGTGCGGCGTATACCCACAAGCATTCCTGAAATTATAAAGCACAAAACTCTCATAAGTACCATACCAATGTTTTAATAGTTGCCACGCATCGTGTTCGCTAATAAAATGATATACGTTTTTGGAAACATCTGCTCTTCGTAGGGCTGCTTTAGTAACCGTTATCACTAAACGCATGCCAACGAGTGTATAAAGGCATTCCAATTCTTTTTCGGAAAGTTTATATTTTGAATAATAGCCTTGAACAATTTCCACAGCTGCACCAAGTGGATCTGGCGTATTCATAATACCATATGCAATGGTGATAGCTAGATCGTTTACCGTTTGTGTATAAACGGCATCACCGAAATCGATAATGCCAGTAACTTCAGGGTTTTTTAAGTCTTCTGAAACAAGTATGTTATGGTCGTTCACATCATTATGGACCACACTTTTAGGAAGGGATTGATACACCGGCTGAATTTCCTGAAACCGCTTTTGAAAAAAGGAAACCATATCCTTTTCTATGTCTTTAAATAAGTCGGTGTATTTTTGGGTCCAGAGAGCGTCTTTTAAATTCCAGTCAAAAGTCCTATTTGCTTCTGTATGTTGAAAATCTTGTAAGGCCTTTGTGATTTCTCCTGCTTTCTCACCTAAACTATAACGTAGCTGCGATGTTTTTGGATTTATATTTGCCCAAAGCCTTCCCGGCACCCACGTTAGTAGTCGTGCTGTTCTTTTTTCATCTGAAATAGTAAATGGGGTTAATGACTTCCCTTCATTATTTAAGATTACTCCAGAGAAATTACAATCTGCTTTCTTCAAAGCTAAATGATTTAAAATCTCCGTTTGAAATTGTAAAAAAGATGCCGCTGTTTCCGAAGTGGAAACTTTTAAAAGGTAGGTGTTACCATTTTCAGAAACCAACTTAAAGTTCTCGTCTTCATCGCCATTGAGTTTAGTGGCTTTGGTTTTAATTGAGTACTCTTTTAGAATATTGTTTACTATTTCTGTATCCATTTTATAGTGCTTATTCAGTACGCTTCAAAAGTAAAAAAATTGTATTCTTAAATGTAACTTACAATCTTAAACCTAAAAAAATACTTCCTTATAACACTATAATTTTAATCAAAATTGATCGATGATGCGTAACTGCTCTCTTAAAAGAATTTTATAAAGTAAAGAGTTAGTTATTTAATCATTGTAAATTCATAATATATTTTTGATTTTATATTAAAAAAAATGTTTAAATTTATTGATATGTACAACATATAGCTTTTATACTCCCTTACAAATAAGCTTTGATATTATAGATTATTGCAAACCTTTTCCTTTTGAGCTTTTTTAAAAGAAAAAGGTTAATGTAATTTTTAATAAATTTATGTTTTAGATATGTTTGATCGAAGAAAATTTTACCTGTCAGCAATTGTATGTATCGCCAAATACTTTAAAATTGGAAAAACCAAATACAAGTTATATAGATCAACTTTCTGTTGATGATATTGCCTTTAAAAATAAGTTTATTAACCTCATAAAAAAGGAATTGACAGTAGAAATTGATAGTTATAAAAAAGCGATATCAAATAAAGAATACTTGAAAGCTTCCCAACTTGTACATAGACTAAAACATAAAGTTAGTATTTTGGGGCTAAAAAAGGGGTATAACTTAGCCTTGGATTTTGAAAATGAATTAAAAGAAAATACTAACTCTTTTGCGAGTAAAGAGAAATTTGATAAAATGCTTAACAAGATGGTCAAATTTCTTGAATGCTTATAAATATTTAATATGAAATGTATAATTATAGATGATGAAGCTACCGCTAGGAAGATTATCGTTCATTTATGCTCACATGTTAAATCGATAGAAATTATAAATGAATTTTCTAATGCTATTGAAGCAATTAAATTTTTAAACAAAAACGAAGTTGATCTTATTTTTCTAGATATACACATGCCTAACTTTACAGGTATTGATTTTATTGAAACGTTAAAAAAACCGCCAAAAATAATTATAACAACTTCCGATAAAAATTTTGCTTTTGAATCTTATGAATACGAAAGTGTATTAGATTACCTTTTAAAACCAATAACCCTACCACGATTTTTAAAGGCTATTACAAAAGTTGAAAATGCCCGAAGTCAGCAACGTAAAAAAGAAACTAAAGTTGACAGCCACGACCACTTATACGTCAATATAAATAGAAGACTGATAAAAATAGAATATAACAAAATATATCTTATTGAAGCAAAGGGTGATTATATTATAATTAAAACCGAGAAAGAAAATTATACGGTACACACTACACTAAAAAAGATTATAGAGAAATTACCAAGCTCTAACTTTTTAAAAATCCATAGATCGTTTATTATTAACTATAAGAAGATAGTTGATATAGAAGATAATAGTGTTTTGATTAATAAAGATGTAGTTCCTATTAGTAGATTAAATAAGCCAGAATTGATGAAAAAATTAAACTTACTGTAAGACAACTAATTATACAACGTGTCTTTCACCTTAAAAAATCGACCATTCACCTACATATTTCATATTTTTAACGAATTAAATCGTAATAAATTTGGGCAATATTGTAAATTTGATTAAAATATGTTTAATATTTTAACAATATTGTTATGAAAAATACTATTTTTATACTGCTTTTTACTTTTGCAATACAAGTATTTTACGCTCAAGTAGGCATAAATACGGTTTCTCCTATAGCCCAACTAGATATAAATGGGGATCTTAGAATAAGTACCGCCATACCTGAAATTGATGAATCTGTAGTTGAATCTTCCATATTGGTTTCTTCTACAAATGGTATAGTAAAAACTGCCACCAGTAAAATGGTTTTTGAAAGTAACAATAAAACTTTAGTAAAAGCAAACTTATCTAGCAGCTCTGTATTAGACATTGCATTAGCAAATGGTACTTCTCAAATTTTACAATACAACAATGAAGTTATTGATTTAAACGATGAGTTTGATGTAACCACGTTTGAATTCTCCCCAAAACAAACTGGTTTTTATGAGGTCTACGCAATGATAAACATGACTCCAGACCCTGTGGGAATCACCGCTTCAACAAATGTTGGATTGCAAATTAAAAATGGCGCCACAGTACTAGCAGAATCATCTGCAGCTTTGGTTGGCGCAACTGTTGGAATAGTTAACGTATATGTACAGCCTATTAGAGCTATCCATACCGTAATAGAATTAACCCCCTCTGATGTTATTACATTTCACATTAACAATGGTGGTTTAGTAAATATAGATGTCGACCTACTTAGTGAACAGAATGGCTATTTTTTTATACGCCAAGTAAGATAAATGTAATTCCCCCAATTATTTTTTCTTACTGAGTTTGGTTAATTTTTGGTTAAGGCATTTCAACTTAAATGAAATGCCTTTTTAAACACCAATTATTATATTATAGAGCTCCTAAAAGAGAGGTTTAAAGCAGCATAATTTATTCGCCGTTATTCAAGTCTTCAAAAAATATAAATAAGAGGGTTATACATTAATATCATTAATTAAAAAATGAAAACAGGCATTGTTTTTTCGTGTTATAATATTGAAAACAAATTGGACTCTTCAAAATTGATACAATTGTTATCTAATAGCGAACACTATCATTTTTGTTTTGTAAACGATTGTAGCAATGACAACACTAATAAAATATTGAATAGTATTATTCAAAAAGTTCCTCATAGAACATCTATTATTAATTTTGAGAAAAAATCTGGGAAATCTGAGTCATTAAGAGCCGGCATAAGCCATTTACAGAAGTTAAGTTTTATAAATTATATTGGTTTTTTTAATGATATCATTAATTACAATTTTGAAAGTATTGAAACTATGATTGAAATGCTTCATTCTAATGAAAATACTTCAATTGTTTTTGGTCTAGAGAAAAAACCTAATAGTTTTAATATAAAAGAAAAGCATGCTATTCTTAAGCTTATTTTAAAGAGATGTCCTTTTGGTAAAGAAATGGAAGGGTATTTAAAATTAAAAAACTCTACTATGGTTTTCTCAAAATCTATTGCCCCTATTCTTTTTGACAAAAAATTTTTAAGTAATCACTTCTTTTACTTAGAAATATTATTACGATTGAAATCTATATTCGGACAAAATAATTCTAAGAAGTTTATTCAAACTAAAGAACTAAAGCTAGTACAACCCCTTGTCAAACCTTATTCAGGTTTATATCAAAGTATTAATTACTCGTTTCTTTTAATCTTCTTCTGTATAAATTATAGGTTATTTAGAAACGGATACTTACTTGTTAGGTAGACCATTGTAATTACAAAACCCCCTTTTGCTTTTTATAGAAAGCATCAGCCTGCAGTTGCATCAACTCGCGGGCTTTTTTTCGTTTGTAATCGTACAATTCTTGTTCTTCAGCAATATCAGCATATACTCTATTATTTATATCACGGTCTGTAGTTAGCAATACTTCACGTTGCGCCTGTTGTTGAGACACCCAAGATTTTAAAGCACTTTCCTGCTCTTCCAACTTTAAATCATATGCTCCTTTGGGTGATAATAGTTTGGCTATAATCGGGGAGGTTTCAATAGCTAAGAATAAAAGAAATATAAAAAATGACGGCATCCAAGGTAATTTATCAAGGGCATTGACGCGCGCCATTAACCCATCAAAGCCATCAATAACGGGTTGCGTTTTGGCGACCTTGGTGTCATATTCGGTTGATACGGTTGCAATCTGGTTTTCAAGATTGGTTATCTTTTCAGCATTTTTAGTTCGTAATGATTGCAAAGAAGCTAATTCTGCATCGTGTTTATCACGCTTTTCTTTATAAACTGGGCCTTTGCCAATAAGTTCGGTTCCTTTTCTTCCTTCCGCTTCAGCAATGTAAGTTTCATATAAGGCGTTTACTTCGGCTTCTTTATCGGTCACTTCTTTTTTTAGCGCATCAATTTCAGTATTTAATGCTTCAACAGTAGGCGTGTATTGTAAGGCTAATTGATCTTTATTGGCGAGTGTCATATCATTTTTTTCTTCGAGCAGGACTTGATTGATTTCCTTTTCAAAAATTTTCATTTCCAAAGGTTTTGAAATGACAATCGCGATAATGACAGCTAAAAGAATTCGAGGAGAAGCCTGAATCAATTCATCAAAAAAGTTATTTCTCTTTTTAATGGTTGAAACAATAAACCGATCGAGGTTAAAGATGAGCAACCCCCAAATCATTCCGAAGAAAATAGCAGTAAATAGGTTATCAAAAACGGTGTATAAAGCATAAGATCCAGCAATAGCAGCCATAACAGCTGTAAAAAATACGGTGGCGCCAATACCAGCGTATTTGGTACGCTCACCGGGTGAACATTCTTCTAAAATTGCAGTGTCTGCACCCGAGCAGAAAATAAAAAAGCGCTGTAGCATAGTTAGATTGATTTTGATTGACAGACTATTAGAACGCCATTTTTGGATATTTGTTACAAAAAAGCCCCGATAATTCGAGGCTTTTATTTTTTTTGAATTAATATTAGTACTACTCAACCTTAATTCCCTTTTTTGAAATTTTTACAATCGGATTGCTTTTTTCAAAGTTGGTTGTTTGGATGTTTAATTTTTTATTCTTCTTCACTAAAGCGATGGCTTTTTCGGCTGTTATTCTTTTCTTTTCATAAAAAAAGGCAGCATTCCTTTTTGCCATCAATGTTATATGATCTAATGGGTTTAAAGATTCTGGTGGTAATGGTGGAGCCATTTCATCACCGTTAACTTTTGGTGCCGGTGGCGGGGGTGGAGGTGGTATATTTGCATCGCCATCATTGACTCCTTTAATTACTTTTTTGGGCGGTTTTGGTACTTTAGGCGCTGGTGGCGGTGGAGGTGGTATAATTAAAGTCGCCCCTTTTTTATGTTGTGCATAGTCTGTTTTCTGAAACTCAACTTCCAATTTTTTTAAGAAATTTTCACTGTTTTTGGAAATTAGTATAGAAGGGAGTGCTTTGTTAAAATCGCTCTCATTCCATCCTTTTGTTACTGCATTTAGATCATCTTTAAATGTTTTAATACCTGATGGCTTTCCATTAAGAGTAACATTATTTACGCTGATCATGATTACGAATGCATTTTTGCCATTTTTTTGAGCACCTTCCATAAAATCCTTTGCATACGTATCGTAACGACCTATTTTGTTTTCTAAATAACATTCTGGGAAAGGCTGTGCCCCTTCCTTTTGTTTGGTAGTCATTAACCTATAAATATCTTCTAATATTTCAAGATCGGTTATTGGAATTTTACGGTCTTCAATAGCTATAGCATTGTACTTTTTGGCTAATTTGTTAAACTGGGCAAGTTGCTCTTTAGAGGCTTTTTTAATATTTGCTTCTTTAGTTTCTATTTGTTCTATTTCCTTAACAACTGTTTGTTTATTACTGAAACCATATAGCATCAGTGCTACTAACGGAAGCAATAAAAGACTTCGAAGCCAAATTGCTTTTTTTGACGTGTGTGTTTTCATAACTGTAAATCGCTTTTTGAATGATGAATAATTGATTGAATGCGCCAATTGTGGCGTTACGGCATGTGATGAGTATGCCAATAATAATTTTTGATAAACAGATGTTTCTGCTCCCTGTTTTAAAACGGCGCGATCTGCTAAAAATTCGTGATTGAGTTTCATACTTCTTTTTAAGAATACAAATAGCGGATTAAACCAAAACAGTACGTGAAGCAGTTCTATAAAAAGAATATCTACACTGTGCATTTGTTTCGCATGGGCGTGTTCGTGCAATAAAACTTCTTCAGGAATTTCATTGGCTTTGTATTTTGTTTTATTCAGAAAAATAAAACTGAAAAAGGTATGCGGTGTAACTTTATTCCGAAGTAGGACATGGAAGAAATTATCTTGTATAAGAATTGGGTTTTGATGAACCTTCTTCCAGATATTGTATAGGTTTCGAATGAAACGGAATCCGAAAAATACAACGCCTAACCCGTAAATACCCCAAAGTACAAAGGGAAGGTGATTGATGTTTTCTTCAGCAGGAATTGCTTCAGCAACAGAAACAGTCGTAAAAGCTGCGTTATTAACTGTGTTTGCGACTTCTACATAACTCGTAAACGTTGCTAACGGAATTAAAAAAGAACCTATAATCCCCGCTAATAAATAAAACCGTTTAAAAGTGTGCGCGCTTATGTTTTCTAACAAAAACTTATAAAAAGCAAAGAAAATCAATAGACAAGCAGCCGATTTTAGTACGTACCATTCCATATTATTTTTCTTTAAGTTGTTCGTCAATCAGTTTCTTTAAATCTTCCAATTCTTCTTTACTCAAGTTAGTTTCTTGCGTAAAAAAGGAAGCAAATTGCGAGGCACTATCGTTAAAGAAGTCTTTAATCATGCCATTCATTTGCTTGGAGAAATAGTCTTTCTTTTTTACCAACGGAAAATACTCTCTAGAACGGCCTAATTGTTTGTAATCCACAAAGTTTTTATCCTGCATACGTTTTAAAAGTGTAGCCACCGTCGTTGGTGCCGGCTTAGGCTCTGGATAAGCTTCAATTAAATCTTTCATAAATGCTTTCTTCTGTTTCCAGAGGAGTTGCATCAATAATTCTTCGGAATTAGATAGTGACATATTTCTACAAAATTAGAATTAACTCTACAAATGTAGAATAATATTTTAATTCTACAAACATAGAACGTCATTTTTTCTGAAAAATTTAAATTTCAGTAGGGAAAGAATTGCGTTATCTTTGTCATCAAAGTAAATAATAACTCCTTAAAAGGAATAAATGAGACTCCCGTCTTCTCGGGAAATAGTTATGAGTTTGGAACGTGATTTAGAAAAAAGAGCCGAAAATAAATGTGAATTATGTACTTCTGAAGAAAACCTATCTATTTTTACGGTTCCTGATTCTCCAAAAGAAGGTTTGGAAGCCAGTATCCTTATTTGTGAAACTTGCAAAGAACAAATTGAAGATGAAACCAAACGCGATCCCAACCATTGGCGCTGTTTAAACGATAGCATGTGGAGCACTGTTCCTGTAGTTCAAGTAATGGCATGGCGAATGTTGCAACGATTGAAGAGTGAAGGTTGGCCACAAGATTTGCTGGATATGATGTATATGGAAGACGAAACCCGCGAATGGGCAAAGGCTTCTGGCGACGGTGTTGATAAAAGCAATGCTATTGTTCATCGAGATAGTAATGGTAATATTTTAGAAGCAGGTGATTCCGTAGTTTTAATTAAAGATCTAAAAGTAAAAGGTAGCAGTATGGTTGCCAAACAAGGTACTGCTGTTAGGCGAATTTCATTGGATCATGAAAATGAGAAGTATATTGAAGGGAAAGTAGACGGACAACAAATTGTAATTATTACTGATTTTGTAAAGAAAACATAAACCTCATTTAATCTTTTACACCTCAACAATTTATGAAGGGTTTGTACTTTCGTTATGATAATTTATAGAAATTTCCTGCTATTTTTATAGCATGGTAATAAAACAACCTGATGTAAAAAAAGTACTAGAAGATCCTACTCAAGCCGCAGAGTTGGCCAACCTAGTATATATTACCGAAAAAAAACTCACCATACAAAGACACCGCCACGGACGTGGTTTTTATTACACCGAAAACGGAAAAAAGATTAAAAGTAAGTCGGACATTAAACGATTTAAAAGTTTAGTAATTCCTCCTGCCTGGAATGAAGTTTATATAACCCCTCTTAAAAATGGCCACCTACAAGTGGTAGGTCGCGATGAAAAAAACCGTAAACAGTACCGGTATCATCCACATTGGTCACAAATTCGAAATAAAACAAAGTTTTTTAAAATGGCTGAGTTCGGAAAGACACTCCCGAAGATAAGGACGCAAATTGAAAAAGACTTAAAACGCCCTAAAATGGATAAACAGAAATGCCTAGCTGTAGTGCTTCACTTAATGGAAGAAACTCATATTAGAATAGGTAATTCTTACTATGCAAAAGAAAACAAATCGTACGGTCTCTCGACTATGCGAACGAAACATTTAGATGTTTTTGAAAACAAACTTCTTTTTGAATTTATAGGAAAAAAAGGAAAAGAACACCGTATTCCCATAAGAGATAAACGTATTCAAAAGCTGGTTTTGCAATGCGAAGAAATACCCGGTTGGGAATTATTTCAGTATTATGATGAAAACGGAGAGCATCATAGCATAGATAGCGGGATGGTTAATAACTATATACACGATATTACAGGAGATATTTTTTCAGCTAAAGATTTCAGGACATGGGCAGCCAGTAAAATAGCTTTTGAAACATTACACAATCTAGGAATTGAAGAAGAGGAAAAACAAAACAAAAAAAACATACTTACAGCCTTTGATGCGGCTGCAGAAGGATTAGGAAACACGCGAGCCGTTTGCAAACAATATTATGTTCACCCAATATTAATTGATAAATATGAAGACAGTTCTATCGCTTCATATTTTAAAAAGTTAGACTCCATTAAAAATACCCCTAAATTTCTCTCTACTACCGAAACAGTATTATTAGATTTATTAAATGAATATGAAGTGACTCTAAACTAAAAATTGCCTTCAAATAATATACTTGAAGGCAATTTTAGTGTTTATATAATTAATTTTTTATTTACTCATTTCAGTAAAATAACGATAAAACTGCGGAATCGTTTCAATTCCTTTTAGGTAATTCCATATCCCAAAATGCTCGTTAGGGGAATGAATAGCATCGGTGTCTAGACCAAAGCCCATTAAAATGGTTTTGCTTTGCAATTCCTTTTCAAACAACGCGACAATCGGGATACTTCCGCCACTTCGCTGTGGGATTGGTGTCTTGCCAAATGTTTCTTCATACGCTTTTGATGCCGCTTGATATCCAGTATTATCAATTGGTGTTACGTAAGCTTGTCCACCGTGATGTGGCTTCACCTCTACTGTCACGGCTTTTGGGGCAATACTTTCAAAATGATCTTTAAATAATTGACTTATTTTCTTCCAATCTTGATTAGGTACCAATCGCATACTAATTTTAGCGTACGCTTTACTTGCAATTACTGTTTTGGCACCTTCACCAGTGTACCCTCCCCAAATACCATTGACATCTAGAGTTGGCCGTATTGAATTTCGTTCGTTAGTTGTATATCCAGCTTCACCGTAAACATCACCAATACCAATAGCTTTTTTATACGCTTCTTTATTGAAAGGCGCTTCTCCCATTTTAGCGCGTTCTTCTGCTGAAAGATCTTCTACATCATCATAAAAACCAGGAATGGTGATATGGTTATTTTCATCTTGAAGCGAGGCAATCATTTTCGCTAAAATATTAATTGGGTTTGCTACCGCTCCACCGTACAACCCACTGTGTAAATCACGGTTAGGCCCTGTAACTTCAACCTCAACATAACTAAGACCTCGCAATCCTGTTGTAATTGATGGGGTATCGGGTGCTATCATTCCGGTGTCGCTAATTAAGATAACATCGTTCGCTAATTTTTCTCTATTTCGAGTAATAAACCACTCCAAGCTAGCACTACCAACTTCTTCTTCGCCTTCAATCATAAATTTTACATTGCATGGAAGTTGATTGGTTTCGGTCATATATTCCAACGCCTTCACGTGCATATACATTTGTCCTTTATCGTCACAAGCACCGCGAGCAAAGATAGCTCCGTCAGGATGAATGTCAGTTTTCTGAATTACAGGATCAAACGGCGGACTGTTCCATAAATCCATCGGGTCTGGTGGTTGCACGTCGTAATGACCGTATACTAAAACAGTAGGAAGTTTTTTATCAATTATTTTTTCACCAAAAACAATGGGATACCCTGGAGTTTCACAAATTTCAACGGTATCACACCCTGCTTTTTTAAGGCTGTCTTTTACTGCTTCTGCGGTATTGAACACATCGTCTTTATAAGCTGAATCTGCACTAATACTTGGTATTTTAAGCAGTTCGATTAATTCGTCTATAAAACGTTCTTTGTGTTCTTCAATATATGGTTTTGCACTTTTCATAGTAATTTTTTTAACTGAAAAGCTAAAGGTACCAAAAACAAAATTTTATCTGAAAAATTTGTTTGCCAATTATGAACTTTATGTATATTTGCACTCCTTTTGAAACAAAAAGGTGAAATATTGAAATGCGGGCGTGGTGGAATTGGTAGACACGCTAGACTTAGGATCTAGTGCCGCAAGGTGTGAGAGTTCGAGTCTCTCCGCCCGCACATTAAGGCAAGCTCAATGCAAGCCAACAAAAAAGCTAACTTTAACGAGTTAGCTTTTTTTTATTTACCCCATTTAGTTTCTTATTTTTTCTCGGTCACGCTATGTTTAAAAATCTATGGATAGCACTCACTGTTATTATAAAGTAACTTCACAATCTGAGAGCCCCACAGAAAATTACTTCAGAATACGGAAAACCCTTAAAAAAATGGAAACGCGATTACTTTTGGTTTTCACGTTAATAAAGGATTTAAACCTACTATTATAGTATATATATTTAAAAAAGCAGAAAACATTCCATATTGAGGAAACCCGTAAAATTTATCTAAAATTTCCCAGTACGTTTGAAAAATAAATGGTTTTCACCACTTTCCATAAAACTGGGGAGTTAAAAAAGTGGTTTTAAAAACCCTTATGGTTTTTCTATAAGGGTTTTAATTTTTTAAAGTTTAATGATCATTTTACAGTTTACCACACCCTAAAAAGTTTCCTAGAAATTATATGCTTATTGACGCTCCTAGCAAAGACCCCCATATAAGTTAAGAAATAGGTGAAGTTAGACTTATAATCTAATTCTTTTTGTAATTTGACTATTTACCCTCCTCAATTTTTTCTTCTACTTCTTTTTTTTCATCACCATTCAATTCACCTTTTGTTTCGGTTTTTCTTCTTTTTTTATGATGTATTTCATAATACATTGCAAAATGGTCGCTTCCGAAGTTCTTGGTTCGCACCATGGTTTTTACAAACAGATCTTTGGTATGAAACAAATGATCTAAGGGAAACCGCATAAGCCAGTAATCTGCATGATAAGTTGGAAAAAAACCTCGACCAATACGCGGATCAATCATTGCAGTCATTTTTTTAAACAACCGAGTAGTTCGGCTCCAAACTACATCGTTCATATCTCCACAAACTACGACTGGTTTATCCAGTTTACGCAGTTTTTTGCCTACAATCATCAACTCCGCATCCCGCTCTTTTGACGTTTCATTTTCAGTAGGGCTTGGTGGTGCTGGATGCAAACAAGCAAAGAAAATAGTTTGGTTTTCAGAAAGTGGATATTCAAAAAATATAGAGGGCACCCCTTCTTCCACATGATAATTTATTTCAACATTTATCAAATCAGTTTTGGAGTATAGATGCATTCCGTAATAATTGTCCAATGGTATTTTAACTGTATACGGATATACCTTTTCTATTTCAGAAAGACCTTCCTCCCACTTTATATCACTTTCCATAGTAAGCACCAAGTCGGGGTTGTACTGTTTTATTTCGGTTTTAAGTAAATCATATTGAGTATTATCTTGCAATACATTACCTGCAAGTATAGAAACACAGCCGTCACTAGCAAAATCAGGTTTATTTCTTGGGTATAAAGGGCTATATGGAAATACTTTCACTACTTGATAAATAATGGATCCAAGGAGTGCAGCAAGCAAAATCCAACTGAAAAGCGTAAAAGAATTTTCAAAAATTAAAAACAAAGCAAGAAGTACAACCTGTATTGTCAGGGATTGCAAACGAATAAAATCGGGAGTTCTAAAAAACCAATGTGGATTTTCAGTAGCTGGAAAAAAAGGACTTATAATAAAAATAATAATTACCACATATAGAATCATACTATAAAAGTAGCATTTTAAAAATCTGTTTCTCTAAAAAATTAGGTGAATTTATAGGGTTTGAGTACAAAGTAATTTTTTCATTGAACGCTTATATGTATTTTTGAGAAAAATAAATAACTCCTTAATTATTATGAAAAAAATTACAATTACAATTTTACTTACCCTTTTTACAGTTGGCTCAATTTTGGCGCAAGTTACTTATACAACGCCTAATGATGGGGGAACATACACATTGGATGATATTGCCACGCTAAGCCCCAGTACGGTTACCGTTTCTGGAACAGATTACACCCTTTTGGAAAATCTTGAAATCTCTGAAAATGATACTTTTTTAATTGACCAAGATTTAACACTTTCTATAGATATTGATTTATTAATCACTGTATTTGGTGCTTTCAATATTACAGCAGATGCAGCCACAATTACTGCAATTGATACTGCTAATCCATATGAAGGTTTCCGTTTTGAAGAATTCTCAAGTATTGACCTTCAAAATACAACTATCGAATATGGAGGTGGTCTTAGAGTATTGACTGAAGACTTCAGCATCGATAATTGTACCTTGACCAATAATGTAGAAGGTGGAGCAGCTAGCGGCGGTGTTATTTCGTTATTTAGAGGAACCCCGCAAATTACCAATAACACGATTACTTTCAATGCACTTCCAGCCGTAAGCTCTGGTGCAAATAGTGGTGTTTCACCAAATATTTCAAATAATTATTTAGAAGGCAACAACCAATCTAATTCTAACCGACCACAGATTAATTTAGGTATCACAAACTCTAGCGATACTTTGAGAATTATCCAAAATACAATAATTGGTGATAGAAGCCTCGACATGGTAGGTGGAATCGCCGTTGCCAATTTTTTTGGTGGAGCTGGAAACATCTTGGCACGTATTGATGACAACACTATTGTTGACAACCGCTACGGAATGAACATTGTCGGGACTAACTCCTTTGCTTACGTAACGAATAATATCATTGAAGACAATGACACTCAAGGTTTACCAAATTCTGGAGGTAGCGGAATTTCGTTAAACAGCTCATCTGCGGGAATGGAGGTTATCGCTTCTGGCAATGAATTTAGACGAAACCTTTGGGGCATAACCGTTATTGGAGAAGCTTCCATTAACTTAGGTGATGATGAAGATAACCCAGGTGAAAACGTTTTTTCCGAAAACGGAAATGGTGGCGAAATCTATGCTTTGTATAACAATACCGCTAACACATTACAAGCTAAGAATAACTGCTGGATTGAAGGACAAGAAAGTGACGAACAACAAGTAGAAGATGTGATTTTTCACGTTGTAGACGATTCTACTTTAGGTGAAGTGATTTTCAACCCGTTCTTGTGTGCAGTTTTAAGCATTGAAGATAACACAATCGAAAGCTTCAGTTTTTACCCAAACCCAACAAACAATCAAATTAATTTTAACAACCGTTTTTCTTTTACCGAATTAAATATATACAACGTAAACGGAAAATTGGTTTCTAAAAAATCGCTTATCGAAGGAGAAAACACTGTACAAACTAATTTGCCTTCAGGCGTATATTTTGCTCGTTTCAGCAATGAAAGCGCTTCAACCGTACAAAAATTAGTGATTAAATAGTAATTCACTTTATTATTTTGAAAAAACACGCTGATTGATTTTCAGCGTGTTTTTTTGTTTAAAGCTATCTTTCTATTGCTAAAACCTTAATTTTGCAGCTTCAAGTCCTTAAAAAGGGAAATTTTAAAAAAACTAGTAAAGAACAAACAAAAGTGAAACTGGATAAAAACGCAAAATTAGAGCTGAATAAAGCCGAAATGAAAAAATATGGCTACGAAGTAGTTGATGCCATAATCGATCATTTTGATACGCAAAATGACAAAGATCCAGTGGCTTTAGCTTCTCGAAAAGAGATGGACAGTCTATTTCTTGAAAAAGCTCCAGAAAACCCTGAAGATGCTCATAAAGTATTAGACTTTGTATTGGAAAATGTGATGACAAAAAGTAACATTGTTTCGCATCCAAAATCCTTTTCCTTCGTTCCGGGTCCTAGTAATTACATTAGTGCTATGGCTGACACCTTGGCCACTGGTTTCAATATATTTTCTGGCGGTTGGGCGGCTTCGCCAGCAGCAGCAGAACTTGAGATTGTAACCCTAAACTGGCTCTTGAAAATTTTCGGCTTCCCCGAAAAAAAAGGCGGTGGTATTTTTACCAGTGGTGGTTCTATGGCTAACTTAACGGCAATAGTCACCGCAAGACGAATTAAATGCGGAGATGATTTTTCTAGAGCTGTTATTTATTTGTCAGATCAAGCACATTCTTCTAACATTAAAGCCATTCGAATTTTAGGCTTTAAAAAAGAGCAAATACGCATTATCCCTACTGATATTGAGTTTAAATTATCATTAAACAAACTCCGTAATGCCATTGCAAAAGACCGCTTAGAAGGCTTGCAACCTTTTTGTATGGTCGCTACAGCTGGGACTACAAACACAGGAACCGTAGATCCACTTTCTGAACTTTCAAAAATCTGTAAAAAAGAAAAAATATGGTTTCATATTGATGGGGCTTACGGCGGAGCGGCCATTCTTGCTAAAAATGGCAAAAAACTACTTAAAGGCATTGAAAAAGCCGATTCTTTAACCGTAGACCCACATAAATGGTTTTTCCAACCCTATGAAATGGGTTGTCTATTGGTTAGAAACAGTAAATGGCTTAAAAATACCTTTACCGAAACACCAGAATACCTTCGGGATGTTGAAGGAAATGAAAGTGAGATCAATTTTTATGATCATGGGGTACAATTAACGCGTCGCTTTAGAGCACTGAAATTTTACATGTCTATTAAAACATTCGGTTTAAAAGCTTTTAGAGATGCCATTACTTATAATATTAAATTGGCCGAAAATGTAGAAGATTTACTTCGGAAAAGTTCAAATTGGGAAATTATTTCGCCTGCAACATTAGCGGTCATAAACTTTCGCTACAACCCGATTGGAAACAAACTTTCTGAAAAAGAACTTGATGAATTGAACCAATACATTTCAGAAAAAGTAGTGGGTTCCCGCGAAGCATTATTGGTCACCACCGTATTGAACGGTCAAACCGTTTTAAGAATGTGTCTTATTAATCCTCGAACCACGCTTGAAGATGTAAAAGAGACTATTTTGCTTTGTAATGAATTTGCTAAAGAAAAATATTCCAATTGATACATGCTGACAGTTTATTTATTGTTTTTAAGCTGAATAATTTCCTTTTTCAATGAAGCAATTAATTTAACTTATTCTTTTAGGCAGCAATTACAATTCTTACTTTATATTCAAAAAAATCATAATTTTAAGAAAAATACAGTAAATATTAATCTTTTTTTGTAAATTTACTTATAATATCGTAAATACTTTATTTTCTCCCCCCTCATAAAGCATTGAATTAATAATAACCAAACCATTATTAATTTCTAAACACCAACCATTATGAGAAAACTAGTTTTAAGTATTGTTTTATTGTTCCCGTTTGTGTACATTTTTTCACAAAGCCTTGATTATTATTATGTTGAATTTGAAGAAGGTGATGTGCCACAAAATGTCCAGACAACAGTAAATACTGATCAAACATTGACCTTTTCTATGCAAAATACTGCACTTGCTTCTGCTTTAAATGTAAAACCTATTTATAGTTTTGAAAAGGCTTTCCCAAAATCTTTAAACCCAAGACTTCTAAGAGTTTACCTTATTACAACACAAGATAACTTT
Organism: uncultured Marixanthomonas sp.; assembly: GCF_963974425.1. Classification (NCBI taxonomy): domain Bacteria; kingdom Pseudomonadati; phylum Bacteroidota; class Flavobacteriia; order Flavobacteriales; family Flavobacteriaceae; genus Marixanthomonas; species uncultured Marixanthomonas sp. The sequence goes on along the minus strand of NZ_CAXBCK010000023.1, from coordinate 7,298 downwards.
TCTATATCTTCACTTGCAAATAGAGCAGAAATTGATCGTTTGGTTTTAATAGATGATTTTGAGGAGAATCTCTTAACTAATCAAAATAACAACTTTAGCATTTTACCAAATGACTATGATGATGTTATTACAGGAGGAAGAAATACTGCTTTAGATTTGATTAGAGCACCACTCGCATGGACTATAACAACAGGAGACCCTAATATAAACATAGGAGTAGTAGATGGAAAAGTAGATATGTCTCATGAGGACATACAGGGGTCAGTAGTGGAAAATATTACTTTAGGTAATCTCAATGGTCATCATGGAACAGGAATTGTTGGGTTAATCAATGCAAATACAGGTAATGGAAAAGGAATCTCCAGTATTGCTTCTGGAACTAAAGTTGTTTTTATTGGTACTAATGGAGGAAGCCACCAACTAATCAATGGACTTACAGAAATAATTGATTTAAAAAATTCTACTGACCCAAATTTGTCTTATCCAAACCTGAAAATTGTCAATTGCAGCTTTGCTTTATATGAAGGCCACTTTAATATACCTTATTTAGATGAAGTTATGTATGGTGATAATGGAATTGTTGACAATGACATTTTACTTATTGTGTCCGCTGGTAATCAATCAACTGATACTTACACATATCCAGCTGCATACGATGAAACAATTGGAGTTACTACCGTAGGAGAACGTGTAGCTCCTACCTATTATCATAACATTTTAGATCCGGATGGAAATCTATTCTGGGTAAGATCGTGGAAAGATGTACACGAGTTTCGTCCTGACACACAGAATACTTCAAGCCATGTGCATAATGACAAAATTAATGTAACTGCACCTGGACAACTTTTAGTAGGACCAACAAGTAATTATAGTGAATTTCCAACAGGATACAGTTTAAAAGTTGCAACTTCCCCTGCATCTCCATTTGTATCTGGTTTAGCTGGATTGATACTTTCTGATAATCCAAATTTAGCTGCATCAAAAGTTAAACAAATAATTGAAAACACCACAGACGACATCTATCAAATCCCTTATAACCAACCTTATATTGGGCAATTGGGCACTGGTAGAATAAACGCCTACCGTGCCGTATTGACTGCCAAATGTATGGCAGACCCCAATTATGAGCCCAATCTTGACCTAATGATACGCAACTCTAAGGTGGATTATGGTTATGAACCAGACAACAATACCCAACAAGTGTTTTGGAACAGTCAAGATATTTGGGTACGGCATAACTCTGGTGAAAGCTATATTGATGTGCACGAAAACCCCGAATATAGCCCGGTCATTCCCAATTATGTGAATGTAAGGGTCACCAACCGTAGTTGTATAACTTCTTCAGGCAATGAAGAATTAAAACTCTATTGGTCCAAAGCGAATACAGCTTTAAGCTGGCCAGATCCGTGGGACGGCTCCGAAACGGTTGGCAATAACATCCCTTTAGGTGGAGAAGTAGGCACTTTAAACATCCCTCCTCTTGAACCTGGGCAAGAAGCTGTTTTAGAGTTTGAATGGTTGATCCCCAACCCCCAAGATTATGTTAACTTGAACCCCAACCCTTGGCATTTTTGCCTCTTAGCACGCATTGATACACCAAACGACCCTATGACCGATGAAGATACAGGAGTGGTAGTTACACATAACGTGAAAAACAATAACAATATTGGTTGGAAAAACACCACAGTAGTTGATGTAATTCCCAATCCCAATGCATATAGTTGGGGAGGTGTCGTGGCTGTAAGCAATCCTTTTTCTCAATCAAAAAATTTCAGTTTAGAACTCGTGGCAGATAGCACTAATACTCCTAATGAATTTGGGGAAAGGCTCTTTGAAGAAGCCGAAATAGGCATTGAAATGGACAATGTACTTTTTGATGCTTGGGAACGAGGCAATAAAACTGGAACAAATTTTATAACCACATTTAACCCTAAAAAAGTAATTGCTACGGATACCGTAACACTTATTGACAATATTCAATTTTTGCCAAACGAGTTGGGGACTGTAAATATTACCTTTAATTTTTTGACCAAAAAACTTTCAAACAAAAGAAGTTACATGTATCACTTGATACAGAGAGATTTATCAAACGGTGAAATTATTGGTGGGGAAACCTATGAAATAAGAAAGAAACCTCGACCCGCCTTTTCTGCAGATGCAGGTAGTGATGAAGAAATAAATAGGAGTGAAAGTGTTACCCTACAGGCTCCAGAAATCAATGAAGACGCTGTCTATAACTGGTACGATGTAGAGGGTAACTTAATTCATACCGGAAATACCTTTATGGTCTCACCAGAGTTTACCCAACAATATAAGCTGGAAGTAATATCAAATCTCGATGGTTTAAAAGACTATGATGAACTGGAAGTAGTCGTTAATCCATATAGGATTGAAAGTTTAACGCCCAACCCTACTACTTCACAAGTTACGGTAAATTATATGGCGACCGATGCCAGCTCTGCTTATGTAATGGTGGTAAATCAAAACACCAGTGATACAAGCAATTATATTATAGACACAGAAGGTAATTCGCACACCATAAACCTCAATGGTTTTGCCGCTGGGTTGTATTCCATTATTTTGGTCTGTGACGGCGAAGTACAAGGTTCCAAAAACCTATTAAAACAATAAAAAACTTACTATTATGAAAACATTTGTAAACCTAAAATTGTTACTAGGCTTTGTATTTATTTTTAATCTACAGGCTATGGTCACAAATCCACAATCAAGCATGCTTTACGCTCAAGACCCCGACCTTTTTGAACATACTTGGTATCTAGAGAAAGTGAATGTGGGTGGTGAAGAATATTTGTTAGCAGACTATTACACGGCCGAAACACCAATTACAGAATTTAACAATCAAAACCCTTCAATGCATAGTTCCCTATGTGAGTTTATGTGTTTTTGGGCCACTTGTTCCTTTGACACAGAAGAAAACATCATGAACTTATCGGAATATGAGACCTGTGTACTTACCGGAGAGTGTACCGCAGAAAGCCCGGAACTTTACACCTATAGAGATCTATATTTTTCTATATTCTATACCCCTCAAACAAGTGTTATCAACAATCCCTTTACCTACACCATAGAACCTATTGACAACTATCAACAGCTTACCATAACAAATGGCGAAGGTGATTGGGCAGTATATAACAGTGTGTTTTTGTCCACCACAGATTTTAATGACACAAGTTTTAGTATCTACCCCAACCCCACAAAAGAAAACCTAAACATAAACAACCCCTTAAACCAAACAGCGACAGTAACCATCTATGATGTAAGTGGTAAAAAGCTACAAAGTCACATTCTTAAAAACAGCCTATCAACTATAAATACAAAAGCATTACGTGCAGGTCTATATTTTGTGATTTTTGAAAATGAAGCTGGAAAGCGGGTAAGTAAAAGGTTTATTAAAAAATAGGTTTTATAAAGCGGTATCCTTCCTATTTCTTACTTTTATGGGTTTGAACACCAAACCATCTTTGAATGCCTATTAATTGTGACATCCTAATCACCGGCGGCGGAGCTGCCGGCTTTTTTACTGCAATCAATGCTGCGGAAAACAATCCGAAGTTAAAAATAATCATCCTCGAACGCGGTAAGGAAGTATTGACCAAAGTAAAAGTTTCCGGCGGCGGGCGCTGTAATGTAACCCACGCCGAATTTTTACCTAAAGAACTTACCCAGAACTACCCAAGAGGTGAAAAAGAGCTGTTAGGTCCTTTTCATAGCTTTATGACAGGTGACACGATTGAGTGGTTTTCAAAACGCGGTATAGAGCTGAAAATTGAAGAAGACGGCCGGATGTTCCCAATAACGGATAGCTCACAAACCATTATAGATTGTTTTGTTTCTGAAACCGAACGGTTGGGGGTTGACGTTTTAAAAAGTCAGTCTGTAAAAACCATTAAAAAGGAAGATGAATTTTGGAAAATAAAAACCGCTTCTGAAGAATTTTCAGCAGAAAAACTGGTCATTGCAACTGGAAGTAACCCTAAAATTTGGAAGCTGTTAGAAGGGTTAGAGCATACTATAATCCCACCTGTTCCCTCTTTATTTACGTTTAACATTGATGATAAACGAATAAAAGATCTACCTGGTCTTAGCACCGAAGCTTCGGTAAAAGTTTTAAATGAAAACAGAAAAACAATACTTGAAAGCGAAGGTCCGCTACTCATTACCCATTGGGGCATGAGCGGTCCCGCTATTTTAAAATTATCAGCTTGGGGGGCTAGATTACTTGAACCTACCAAATATCATTTTAACATTCAGGTTAATTGGTTGTTAGACTTTTCTTCTTCTGAAATAATTGAACAATTAAAAAACCTTAAAATTGAGCTTGCAAAAAAGTTAGTTATAAAAAACGCTCAATTTGACCTTCCCAAGCGGTTATGGAGAAGTTTGGTTGAAGCTTCAAATATTTCTGAAACTACAACTTGGGCAGATATTTCAAAAGAACAAATAGTGGCTTTGGCATCTCAACTTACCGAAGGGATTTTTGATGTCCATGGAAAAAGCACCTTTAAAGAAGAGTTTGTCACTGCCGGAGGTGTTAAACTGAAAGAAGTAGATTTTAAAACCTTTGAAAGCAAAAAACATAAAACCCTCTATTTTGCAGGCGAAGTACTAAATATTGATGCCATTACTGGCGGCTTTAACTTTCAAAATGCTTGGACTGGAGGATATTTAGTAGCGCAATCTATCGCGAAATAATATGGAAAAACATATAGCTTTACTAAGAGGCATCAACGTCGGTGGGCATAAGAAATTTCCGAAAGTAGAACAGCTTGCCATATTAAATGAGTTAGGCCTTATAAACCCAAAAGTATACCTACACACGGGTAACTGGATTTTTGAAACTTCGGAAACAAAAGAAAATCTAACACTAAAAATTTCCAAAGCAATAACCGAAAAATACGGTTGGGAAGTTCCGGTGTTGGTTAAAACACCTTCAGAAATTGAAAGAATTTTACAAAACTGTCCTTTTTCTGAAAAAAAGAAAGCAAAAAGCTATTTTGTAATTCTTTCAGAAAAACCTAACTACAACTTACTTAAAGAAGTAAGCCCAATACAATATCCCAACGAAGAAATTATTATAATAGATAATTGTATCTACTTTTATGCTTCTAAGGGATACGGGCGCACCAAATTTAATATGAATACTTTTGAAAAGAAACTAAACGTAAAGGCTACCTCCCGAAATTATAACACAATTACAAAAATAATTGCATTGGCTTCCACGTAACTATTTTATTCAAAAAACAAATACATACTTTCCTTTTCGTTGTGAATTATCGGCTCTAAACGATACGCCGTTTTAATGTGCTGCTTCGTCAAAACCTCTGCTTTAGGACCTGCTGCCAATAACTTTCCGTGATCAAGCAAGACAATATGATCTGCAAATTTAGCGGCTAAATTAAGGTCGTGTACCACGCCTACTATCACAATATCTTTTTGTTTCAATAATTCAGTTAATTTGTGCATAAAATGAAATTGGTAATGCACATCCAGAAAGGTAAGCGGCTCGTCTAACACTAAATAACGTCCTGTATTATTTTCAGGCGGATACCATATTTGCGCCACAACACGAGCAAAATGGACGCGTTGTTTTTCACCACCACTCAACGTCATATAATCTCGGTTGGCCATATCCCAAACATCAAAAAATCGCATAGCTTCTTCACAAGCAGTTTCGTCTTTTTGAGTAGGTTTAACCGAAAAGTGCGGGTATCGCCCCATCATTACCACTTCAGAAACTTGCAATGGGAAGGCCAATTCAATATTCTGGGACAATACCGCACGCATTTTTGCTAATTGGGCTACGGTCATTTCGGTTAAATTTTTATTTCCATACTGCACCGATCCGTTTTTAGCTTTTATTTGATTACAAATTACTTTTACCAAAGTTGATTTTCCTGCTCCGTTTGGGCCAATGATCAAGTTTAGATTTCCAGGTTTAAAAGTGACCGAAATATCGTCAAGGATTACTTTATCCCCAATTTTGTATGTTATGTTTTGCGTTTGGATCATTTTTTAGAAGAAATAATTTTTCTTTTGCAACAGGATTATAAAAATGGGAACGCCTACTACGGAGGTTACAATCCCAATAGGAAGTTCGGCTGGACGTAATAGCATTCGGGACAATAAATCGGCCAGACATAATAATACACCTCCTAAGACTGCACTATTCAAAATAAGAAAGCGATTGTCCGAACCTTTTAATATCCGTAACAAATGCGGCACAATAAGTCCTACAAAACTGATTACGCCCACAAAAGCGGTTGCAACGGCTACCATAACCACGTTGATGAGTAATATTTTCCATTTTAGGCTATTAAGATTGACTCCTATAAACTGCGCTTCTTCTTCACCAATCATTAAAGCGTTTAGGTGCTTTGCGTACCGTAATGAAAATAACAGGCAGGTGATGGTAGAAATTCCCACGATGATAACCGATGGCCAATTGGCACCGGAAAGGGTTCCCAGGTTCCAGAAAATAATGGAGCGTGCTTGTGGATCACGAGCAATGTAGGATAAAAAACCAACGCCACTTAAAAATAAAGCGTTAATGGCAATCCCCACCAACAATAAGGTGACGACGGAGCTTTTACCCGTTTGTTTGGATTGCGACAGGAAAAACACCAAAGCTGTAGAACATATGGCTCCCAAACAAGCGGCCAATGGTAAGGTATATTCCCCAACACTAAAATCGAACGTGGCTCCCAAAGCAAAATACAATGCCGCTCCAAAAGCTGCGCCGCAAGACGTTCCAACCAATCCTGGCTCTACAATAGGGTTTCGAAACAGTGCCTGTAACAAAGCGCCTCCAACTGCAAGGCTTGCTCCCACAAAAATACAGAGGATGGCTCGTGGCAAGCGTATTTCCATAAAAATCCGTTCGGTAAGATTTAACCCTTCTTTTCCCGAAGTCATTTTTTGAAATGCCGATAACATATCGTCCAAAGTAATCGACACGGCTCCATACCGAATGGAAAATAGTACGATAACAAGTAGCACAATGCTCAGTAGTGGAAAAACACCTATATATCTACTGCTGGTTTTTTTCATCTTGGTGGATCAATCCTTGAAGTTTTAATACATTTTCACCGGTTCGTGGTCCTAGATACACCATATCATGTTCTTCCACTCGATAAATCTTTTTGTTTTTAAAAGCTCGTGTAGTAGAAACGCCAGGAAGATCTGCTATGCCATCCATAGAGCCTAATTTATCATAGCCATAATCGGTAAGAAGTATGACATCGGGATCTGATTTTGCGACTATTTCGGGAAAAGAAGGG
>NZ_CAXBCK010000022.1:0-55637 GCF_963974425.1 uncultured Marixanthomonas sp. | reverse complement strand
AAAAAAGGAGCACAAATAGCGATAGTATACATATCAACTGTTTCATTTTAATGCAATTTTCCGAAGGTGATACCGATAAAAAAAGTTCTAGGCGCATTAGGACCATAGATATAATCTGAATCTCGCGTGGGGCCTTTATCAAAATCATCTTGATAGCTATTAAAAATGTTTTTTATCCCGGCCGAAAAGGTGGTTTGAAAATCTTCAGAAAAATCTATATGTGTGTCAAACTTGATATTCATATCAAGAAAAGGATGTACCTCATTAAATTTTAAAAATCCAGTATTACTTATTACGCGGGGCACCGTCATGGCTCCAGTGTAATTTCCAGTAATATCTAGTCTAAACATTTCAGAAGGAATCCAAGATGCATTGGCGTACCCATACACGTTTGGGTTTCGAACAAACTCATTAATTATAATATCATTTTCGCCTGCAGTGCCGTCACTTTCAAATAAAAGTTGTGGTTTTTTGTATTTAGATTCTTGAACCGTTCCCCCCAATTGAAACTGCCACTTTTTTGAAGGGGAAAGCCCTACTTCAAAATTGGCCCCAAATACTTCAGCACCTGATCCATTTCGTACTTCTTCTAAAATAGAACCATTAGGCAAAGGCGTTCCTGTGCTTACAATGGTAAAAGGGTCTTTTAAGTCTGTGTAAAAGCCTTCCAGTAAAAAATCGGTTTGTACTTTATTAAAGTCTTTTGAATAATTTAAGGATGCTGTATACGCATTGGAATATTCGGTTTCCAGGTTTTCAGAAAGGATAACAAATTGGGGCTCACCACCCACGGATGAAATATGCAAATCTTCATTAAAAGCTTGCGGGGCTCGAAATCCACGAGCGTAACCACCTCTAAACTTTAATTCGTCTGTAAATTGATAGGCTATCGTTAACCGTGGGCTTAAGGAAGATTGACTGAGGTTTACATTTCGTTCAATGGTGTTAACTTGGTAGGTCCCATCTACGGCAACGTTGTCAAATCTAGCACCCAATAACGTGGTGAATTTATCGGTAGGCTTCCATTCGTATTGACTGTAAATGCCTATACTGCCAACGGATTGGTCAATTAATCGATTATAACCAGCGATAACATCTTCGGTTGTGCTATAGTTGTATTCAGCACCCGAAGTTAAAACGTCGTCATTTTTAAACGTTTTGGTATGTTGAATTCCGTTAATAATTGCCAAATCTGTAGTATTTCCGAAGGCATTATTAGCTAGAATACTGTCTTGCTTGGTTCTTCCACCACCTAAACCACCGTAATAACTATCGCGTTGCGTATAGGATGCTGAGGTGTAGATAGCATATTTATTAGTGTAATCTTTACTATTTAACTCATATTCAGCACCGCCTGTAAAAGTATCGTGGTCTAATTGTTCGGTAATGTCGGTAAATTGAGGGGCTAAGTCTAATTTATTTCCGCCTCTTCTAAACTCTCTGATCGCGGTTAAATCTACAGTTAATCTGCTTCGGTCCGAGGGTTTAATAAAAGCTTTGGCACCTACGGTGTTATTGGTAAGCTTTGTAATTTCTGTAAAACCATCGTCATTCGCATCATACGCATCGCGGCTTCTGTAATTTCCGAAAAGGGTGATACCGCTATTTAAATCGTCTGCCACTACCGAAGTATTAAAACTAACAACACGATCGGGTTGTTCGCCATTGATGAGTGATAGGGAGCTTCCAATCTCCCAAGTGTTTAAAACCGGGTCTTTAGTAATAACATTTACCGTCCCGGCAATCGCATTGGATCCAAACAGAGCTGAACCGCCACTTCTAACAATTTCTACACGCTCAATGGTGTTTGTTGGAATTTGTTCCAGTCCATAAACTCCCAAAAGAGAGGTGAATATAGCTCGGCTGTTCACTAATATTTGCGTATAACCACCGTCTAATCCATTAAGGCGAACCTGCGTAAACCCACAGTTTTGGCAGTTTGTTTCTACGCGTACGCCTGGTGCATAGTTTAAACCATCGGCAAGTGATAACGACTGGGTCGCTTTTAATAATTTAGGGTTCAATGTAGATACAACAACTGGGGCTTTTTTGCGGTTTACTCTGTTTCGAGTGGCACTTACTACAATTTGCTCTAAACCTAGTAGGTCTTCTGTAAGCGTAAAAGACATTTCGTTGATACCTTCTGAAATATGAATCTGTTTAGAAATGGTTTTATATCCAACTGATGAAATAGTTATTTGATAAAATCCCTTCTTAAGTTTTATGGAATACGTTCCATTTTCCTTTGCATTGACTCCTTTTGTTTCTAGGCCTTCCAGTTGAATTGTTGCAAAAGAAAGGGGCTCATTTCCAGTATTAATTGTCCCTTTTAAAGTTTCGGTTTGTGATAAACTACTGAAAGAAATAATAAATACGGTTAAATAGATCACTATTTTCATATTGGCTAATTTTATTTTCCGCAAAATTAAATTAAATTTTAGATAAGTCTAAAATATTGTTTATTAAATTTAAAAATGTATTTTTGTCAAATGAAATACAGCCTTTCTGAAGAAAATTATTTAAAAGCGATATATCATTTAGAAAAAATCGCCGCAACAGGAGTTGCCACAAATGCTATTGCTGAGCAAATGGAGACCAAACCTTCCTCTGTAACCGATATGGTAAAAAAGCTTTCGGAGAAAGAGCTGGTAAACTATGTGAAGTATCAGGGAGTTACCTTAACTGAAAGAGGTAGGAAAACTGCTTTGACTATTATTCGTAAACACCGTCTGTGGGAAGTTTTTTTAGTTGATAAACTGAATTTTCATTGGGATCAAGTCCATGAAATTGCCGAACAATTAGAGCACATTCATTCTGAAGAACTAATATCTAGGCTTGATAAATTTTTAGGCGAACCGGATTTTGACCCACACGGAGATCCAATTCCTGATAAAGATGGAAATATAAAACGTACTGAGAAAAAACTTTTATCAGATTTAAAGAAAAACCAAGGTGGGGTTTGTGTAGGAGTGAAAGAATCGAGTCCTGAGTTTCTTCAGTATTTAGATAAAAAGAAAATTACAATAGGTACTAAAATCCACGTTTTAGGAAAAGAATTTTTCGATGGCTCTATGGTTATTCAGGTAGGCAAAGACCAATCCTTTATATCGAAAAAGACAGCTGAAAATTTATATGTACAAACGAATTAATATATGGAATCAATAATAGAATATTTTCAATCAATAGATCCCATTTTAGCGGCTTTATACGCTACTTTGTTTACTTGGGGTTTAACGGCATTAGGAGCTGCTTTGGTGTTCTTTTTTAAGAACATGAACCGTACGGCATTAGATGGAATGTTAGGTTTTACAGGTGGTGTCATGGTGGCGGCGAGTTTTTGGAGTTTATTAGCTCCTGGTATTGAAATGAGTCCTGGCGAAGGGTTTGTAAAAGTGATACCTGCGGCTGTAGGATTTTTATTGGGAGCTTTATTTTTGTTTGGCTTGGATAAGGTTTTACCACATTTACACATAAACTTTAAAGAGTCTGAAAAGGAAGGGATTAAAACCCCTTGGCATAAAACGACCTTATTAACTTTGGCTATTACCTTGCACAACATTCCAGAAGGACTTGCTGTAGGAGTATTATTTGGTGGAGTGGCTGCTGGGTTTGATGGGGCTACTATTGGGGGCGCTGTTGCTTTAGCGATGGGTATTGGTTTGCAAAATTTCCCTGAAGGAATTGCTGTTTCCATGCCACTACGCGGAATGGGCATGAGTAGAAGGAAAAGTTTTATGTACGGTCAAGCTTCCGCTATTGTAGAGCCTATCGCAGCGGTTCTTGGAGCCTGGGCAGTATTAACGTTCCAACCTATTTTACCATATGCATTGGCTTTTGCAGCAGGTGCAATGATTTTTGTGGTTATTGAAGAGGTGGTACCTGAAACACAACGCGCTGGTAATGCAGATATCGCAACACTTGGTTTTATTGGAGGATTTATAATAATGATGACGCTAGACGTTGGACTTGGATAATCTGTTTGGCAATATTTCTTTATCTTTAAACTTGAAAAACAGGATCAGTATGAAAAAGATAGTTGCTTTATTGCTTTTAACCATTTCAACAACGGTTTTTTCACAGCAAAACGTAGATAAGCCTATAGAGGTTCCAAAAATTGCAATGAAAATAGCTTTAGGAAAAACAGTTAAAACCAATGGTTATTCCATAACTTTTCTTGAAGTATCAGAAGACTCCCGTTGTCCAACAAACGTTACTTGTATTTGGGAAGGTCGAGTAAAGGTAAAAGTTAAGGTCGAAGCAGAAGGGGTAGATGCCAAGACGGAAAAATTAATTTTTGGGGCTACGAAATCAGGGGAGAACAAAAATCACACATTTTTCTTTTCGGAAGCAATAAAACTTGAGGGAATGAAAGTAATGCCTTATCCTAATACCGAAAAAGAGAAAAATGAAAACGGATATACGCTTTTAATTTGTGTGTATAAAAATTAATGGCAACCACAATCGTTTTTACCACATTTAGTGTTTCCACCATCAATGGTACCAGCAGTAGTTTTTCTTCTTTTTTCAGTTAATGGGTTCCAAACAAATTTCTTTAGCACATAACCTGATGCGATTAAAAATGTTATAAGTACCAATATCGTCTGCATAATCTTTTTGTTTTTTAATTTCTAATAGTATTTTTTGGTCGAAATCTCTTTTATAACCTAACGCTAGGTTATAACTTCATTTATTTTAATAATTGATAGGCCGCCAATGCTAGTACATAAGCAATACCACTCATAATAAACAATTGATAAGTAGGCCATTTCCAACTATTAGTTTCTCGCTTAACAATTGCCAAAGTACTCATACACTGCATAGCAAATGCATAAAACAGCAACAATGATACACCACTAGCAAAATTGAATAACGGAGTGCCTAAAACAGGGTTTGTTTCGGCTGCCATACGATTTTTAATAGTTTCTTCCTCTTCACTACCTACACTATAAATAGTGGCAAGTGTACCCACAAATACTTCACGTGCGGCAAACGAACTTACAATGGCGATTCCTATTTTCCAGTCATATCCTAACGGTCGCACGGCAGGTTCAATACCTTTACCCATAATACCAATGTATGAATTTTCTAACTTAAAGGATGCGATCTTAGTTTCTAACTCTTGTTGCGTAAGGTCTTGTTCTACATTCTCTGCAGTTACAATTTCTTCAGCTTGATTAAAATCTCCCGGACCATAGGAAGCCAACACCCATAATATAATAGAAATGGCTAAAATGATTTTTCCTGCACCTAAAACGAACGATTTTGTCTTTTCAATTACGGTAATCAATACATTTTTTGGAAGCGGAATTTTGTAGTTAGGCATTTCAATAACAAAAAACGAACGTCCTGGTATTCTAAGAAATTTGTCCAACAACCAAGCCGAGCCAATTGCAGCGCCAAAGCCTATTAAGTACATAATCATTAATGTAATTCCTTGTAGGCTGAATATTCCCAACACACGTTCGTCGGGAATTACCAAAGCAATTATAATTAGATATACCGGTAACCGAGCTGAACAGGTAGTAAAAGGCGTAACCAAAATAGTGATTAATCGTTCTTTCCAGTTTTCAATGTTTCGGGTTGCCATAATCGCCGGAATAGCACAAGCGGTACCCGAAACTAAAGGAACGACACTCTTACCGCTCAACCCAAAACGGCGCATAATTCGATCCATTAAAAAGACGACACGGCTCATATATCCGGTTTCTTCTAAAATGGAAATAAAGAGGAATAAAAAGGCAATCTGTGGAATAAAAATCACGATACCACCTATTCCTGGAATGATTCCTTCAGCTATTAAATTGGTAAAATCACCTGGTGGAAGCGAATTTTTTATCCATTCGCTTAAAGAAGCGAAAGTGCTATCAATAAAATCCATTGGGTAACTACTCCAATCAAAAATTGCTTGGAAAATAAGCATGAGGATTGCAAAGAAAATAACGTAGCCCCAAACTTTATGAGTAAGAATGCGATCCATTCGGCTTCTAAAATCTTTCGCATTAGCCGTATCAACAGTAAGCGTTTCTTTTAACACGCTGTTTATAAATTGATAGCGGGCAATGGTTTCTTTTTGCTGAAGTCTTTTTAGATTGCTTTTCGATTCGGTCTGAAAATTAGTAACCCCCTTTAGTTCATTTCTAGTTAATGTTCCGAAGTTAACATCTTGGGTAATGACCAACCATAGCTTATATAATTCTTGATTAGGGAATGCTTTCCGAAGCCTTTCAAAGTATTCAGGTGCAATTCTAGAAGCATTTACACAGGGTTTTGTAGAAAGCTGTCCATAATTTGTAATAAGCTCTTTAAGGTTGTTAAACCCTTCGTTTTTACGCGAACTTACTAGAGCGATTTTGGTTTCCAGTTTTTGTTCAAGCGCTTCAATGTCTAAAGAAATGGCTTTACGTTTCATTCTATCGGCCATATTAATGGCAAGAATAGCTGGAATACCTAAATCTTTTATTTGGGTAAAGAGAAGAAGGTTTCTTTTTAAATTTTCTATATCGGCTACGACTACTGCTACATCTGGAAAATCTTTGTCATTTTTGTTGAGCAGTAACTCAATCACTACATTTTCATCAACCGAAGAAGCATTTAAACTATAAGTTCCGGGAAGATCAATAATATGAGCTTTTAAACCACGATCCAACTTACAAAGCCCTTGTTTTTTTTCAACGGTGATACCTGGATAATTCCCTACTTTTTGATTTAAACCCGTAAGACGATTAAAAACAGAGGTTTTTCCTGTATTCGGGTTCCCAATAAGTGCTACATTAATTTGCCTAGCCATAGATTACAATAATTCAATTTCAATAAGTGCAGCAGTTTCTTTCCTAATAGCTAAATGGCTTCCATTAATGTTGAGATACATTGGGTCTTGAAAAGGAGCTGATTGTACCAATGCCACTTCATTGCCGGGCAAGCAGCCCATTTCGAGCAATTTTAAAGGGACGTGTTCTACCGAAAACTCTTTAATGATAGCCCGTTGCCCTTTTTTAAGTGTGGCGATTGTGTTCATTATCTTTATTTAGATTGATTTTAAACAACGCAAAAATAAGGGAATTAGGATTGCTTTGCAAGGTTTTAAAGTGATAAAGTATTCTTTTGGAAGCGGTTTAAATGAATGCGTTATTTTTCTTTTTCTAAAATTTTAATATCGCCCATTAGTTCTTCAATGGCTTCGGGGTCTGTACCATCATAAAATCCGCGAATGCGCTTCTTTTTATCAACCAATACAAAGTTTTCAGTGTGGATTAAATCGTACTCATTATATGGCATGTCTTTGGCGGCGAGGTAAGATTTTCGAGCCAAATCGTAGATTTCTTTTTTGTCACCAGTAACTAAGTTCCATTTTTTATCGTTTACTCCTTTTTCCAAAGCATATTTTTTAAGCTGTGCCACGGTATCTACTTTTGGGGTAACCGAATGTGAAAGTAGCATAATTTCAGGGTCGTTTTTTACTTTTTCCTGAATTTTAACCATATGATCCGTCATTATTGGGCAAATGGTTTGACAGGTAGTAAAAAAGAAATCGGCTACATATATTTTATCTTTGTAATCCTTTTGGGTAATAGTTTGCCCGTTTTGATTGGTCAATGAAAAGTCGGCGATCTTGTGGTATTTTTTTACGTGTTGAACTGTGGTATCAACTAGCTCAGCTGTCACGTCATTAGGCTGATAAATGGGTAAGGTTTTCCCGTCATCAATAGTGTAGACATTATAAATAATTGTGATAATAATGGCAGAAAGAACAAGCATCACGATGCCAAAAAACTTATACTTTGCAAAAAATTGAAGCATATTCTATATCGATTTGTGCAAAATTACTGCCTAATAAACAAATGGTAAAGATGTAAGCGTTAAAAGTTTTACAAGATGCTCTTAGTAGTTTTGTATTAATTTTTGTAAGCGGTTATAAAAGATTACTTTTGTACGCTAATTTTATAAAGTATATGAGTCCATTTGCCGTTAAAGCAATTCAGCTATTATTAAGCTTATCTATATTGATCGTATTGCACGAATTGGGGCATTTTATCCCAGCGAAGTTATTTAAAACCCGTGTTGAGAAGTTTTTTCTCTTTTTTGATGTAAAATTTGCCCTTTTTAAAAAGAAAATCGGTGATACCGTTTATGGTATTGGTTGGTTGCCATTAGGCGGATACGTTAAAATATCTGGGATGATCGATGAGAGCATGGACAAAGAGCAAATGTCCAAGCCGCCTGAACCATGGGAGTTTAGAAGTAAACCGACATGGCAACGATTAATCATTATGTTGGGTGGAGTTACCGTAAATATTATCGTTGGTTTTGTAATATATATGGGGATTTTATTTTTCAACGGAACTACAATTATTACAAACGATGATATTCCTAAAGGTTTTGCAGTAGCTGAGACTTTTAAGGAAATGGGTTTTGAAGATGGCGATCATATTTTACAAGTAAATGGAAAAGAATTTGAAGACGTTACTTTAATAAACAAGCATTTATTTTTAAGGGATGTTCAAAACATTACTGTTGAACACAGCGATGGAACAACAGAAACAATTGCAATGCCTGAAGATATCGGGACAAGAATGTTTAAGCAAGATGTTTTACGTCCATTTAACCCTATGCGAAATGCAGTAATCGATACCGTAGCAGCCGATTATCCAGCTATTGCAGCAGGTTTTAAAAATGGCGATAGCATTGTGTCTGTAAATGGAACTAAAGTGGGGCATTGGCACCAGTTTACTTCATTGGTAAAAGCAAATAAAGATAAAGAAAACACAATAGTGGTTTCAAGAAATAATACACTGGAAACCCTTACCGTCACTCCAAACGAAACGGGACAAATAGGGGTGAACAATTACGCTAAAGAGCTGGTAGGTAACGGTACCAAAATAACGTATGGTTTAGGTGAAAGTATTACTGGAGGAATAAGCTACGGTTATAATGTTTTAACAGATTACGTTACACAATTTAAATATGTTTTCACCGCAAAAGGCGCTACACAAGTTGGTGGATTTGGAGCAATAGGAAGCTTGTTCCCTGATACGTGGGATTGGTTAAGTTTCTGGGAAACTACAGCCTTAATTTCAATTATACTAGCGTTTATGAATATTCTCCCAATTCCTGCATTAGATGGGGGTCACGTAATGTTTTTATTATATGAAATGGTAAGTGGTCGCAAACCAGGAGATAAGTTTATGGAGTATGCACAAATGGTTGGTTTCTTCTTATTAATAGCATTAGTATTGTTCGCAAACGGAAACGATATTTACCGTTGGCTGTTCGAATAATTTATTGAAAGAAAGTAAAATATACAAAATGCTTTGGAAGAAATTCTGAAGCATTTTTTTATGGAGATCTAAGAAACAGAATTTGGATATCTTACAAGTTCGAAATAATTGCAAAATTCATTAAAAAAAATTTCAGATTTATTTTGATGAAATTAAAAATTGGGTATATTTGCACCCGCCTAACGATATCTATTGAAGAGTTGTGTAGGCAAACGTTCAAAAAAGACATAAAAATTAAATTCCTCCATAGCTCAGTTGGTTAGAGCACCTGACTGTTAATCAGGGTGTCCTTGGTTCGAGTCCAAGTGGAGGAGCAAAAAGCCTTTCTGTTTTCAGAGAGGCTTTTTTGTTTATTTCTGCAATTAGTTTTATAACAATTCATTAGGCTAATAGGTGTATTTTAATACGTATTTTTGATTTTCTTCTAAACGTAATTAAAATATGAATGGGTTGTCTAAACACATGAATAAAATAGTAGCTGTTCTGGCTATTATAATCATAGCTGTATCTTTTTTATTTTATCATTTTTATAAAAGCCGGATTGAGGAAAAGCGGGTTGCATTAGATTCTACACAAGAAGTGGTTGAAAGCTGGGAATTACCTAGTATCCTAGATGAAATTTCCGGAATCGTTTGGTTGGAAGATGGTCGGATTGCTTGTATTCAAGATGAGGTAGGAATTGTATTTTTTTACAATCTAAAAACGAAGAAACTCGACGGTCAAGTTAAATTTGCTGGCGATGGCGATTATGAAGGATTGGCCTTAATGGGCAAAAATATGTATGTGGTTCGTAGTGACGGGGAAATTTTTGAATTATTAGATTTTTTAGGTGAAGATCCTGTCTTTAACCAATATGAGCTCCCTCTTTCAGAAAAACACAACATCGAAACGCTATTGGCTGATGAAAAAAACAACAGACTCTTGTTAATGGCTAAAGATCATGAGCCTTTTGATAATGACGGCAGAGGTATTTATGGCTATGATTTAGAGACAAAAAACCTACTAGAAAAACCGGTATTGCTAGTTACCTCTAGAGATGCCGAGATACAGAAGACGTTGAAAAAAATTCGCCCTTCAGATATCGCTATTCATCCTAAAACTAAAGAAATTTATGTCCTCCAAGGTACTAAACCACGCATTATTATTGTAAGTCCAGATGGTGTTGCTAAACAAGAATACCCATTAAATAACAAAGTGTTTTATCAACCAGAGGGGATTACTTTTTCTCCAGATGGGACGTTATACATATCAAATGAAGCAACAGGCGGCGTGCCTAGTATTTTAAAAGTAGAATTGAAATAATAATTCAACAGGATATATGAGCAATAACGACACCGATTCTTCAAAAACCAAAGGACGCTTGCCTTTGTATGTATCAATTGCATTGGTGGTTACGTTGGTTATCTGTTACTTTACAATTCCTTCTGTTGAACAGTTTTTTACCGAAGCATGGAATGTTCTTACCAGTAATGATGAAAAACGAATAGAAAAATGGGTTTCCGGCTTTGGTTGGTTAGGGCCAGTCGTACTTGTCTTGGCGATGATAGCCCAAATGTTTTTAATTGTAATTCCCTCTGTTGCGCTTATGGTAGTTTCGGTGTTGGCCTATGGACCTATTTGGGGAAGTTTAATTATTTTACTCTCCGTATTTACAGCATCTTCAGTTGGGTATGTTATTGGTAGTTATTTTGGAGAAATTTTAGTTGAAAAAATAATCGGAAGTAAGACTGAAAAAAAAATAGAAGATTTTATTGAAGATTATGGTTTTTGGGCTGTAGTGGTAACGCGTATTAATCCCTTTTTATCTAACGATGCTATAAGCTTTGTAGGAGGGATATTGAGTATGGGTTATTGGCGGTTTATTGGTGCCACGATGTTAGGCATCACTCCATTAACTATTTTTATAGCTATTGTGGGTCAAAACACCGATAGCTTAAAAAATGGATTACTATGGGGCTCCTTAGTCTGTTTAGTTGCTTTTGGCGCCTATGTGTATTGGGATAAAAAAAAGTAATAATAATTTTGAAAGACAATCGCCCTCCTAGTTAAATGGATAGAATAGAAGTTTCCTAAATTATAGATACAAATTCAATTCTGGGAGAGACTACGAGAAAAGAAGAGAAGAAATGTATTGAGTTTTTTATTAAAAACTCAAGTTACACTTAAAGTTGATTTTCTTTTACTTATTGAATAAGCTATTATTAAATTTCTTAAAAGCTTTTATATAAAAAACAGGCTATTATTTAATGTAATAGCCTGTTTAAAGTAGTAGTTTGAATATGCTTTATTTTTGCTGCTCGTACTCAGCATCCCAATCGTGACCATCATCTCCTTTTTGTCCATCCAGTTTTATTAGGAAGTTTTTAGCTGGGAAATAAGGTTTCATGTGGATATCTAAGTAAATTCGATCCTTTTGGTTTGGATCTTGTTCAAAACGTTTGATTGAAAAATCTTCAATTAATTTATCCGGACCAGATATATTATCCAAGAACTTTACAATTTGCCCCATTAGCTCTTTACGAGTTCGGGCGTTGAAATTTTCAAAAGCTCTTCTGTTTAAGAAATCCATAAGTACTTTTGCTACATAATCGAACACACGTACCACAGAGTAGGTTTGTAGCCCTAAGTTATCACCATTAAAGAGGGTTTTAGCCGAAAATGCCATAACCTTTCCATATTCGTTTACCATAGGTACCAAACCAAGTTTTTCTAAGTTGGCTATTTCACTTTTCTTTAAGTCAAAGCGAACACCACTAATTTCATTAATACCACCGTGTTTTTTACCTGCGGTAACTTGAGACATTAATGTTTTATATATTTTTCCTGCTAGGGCTCCGGCTGGAGGAACAAAAAGGTCATCTTCTTCGCCAACTTCATCTTCTTTGCCTCTTCCTACTAACCAATTACACGTCATAATAACATTTGAGCGGTGGTTTTCACCTCCTGTTAAGTTAGCAGCTTCAAACATTTCCATGACATCATCCGGCTCATCCAAATGTTCAAAATCGGTAACTAGCATTACTTTATTTTCATAAGCAATCTTAGCCCATTTTTCAACTACGGCATTACTACCTAAATATCCAGGAATTACCATAAGACCATAATTATCTCTAAGGTCTAGACGGTCATAACTGTCTTTAAGTTCTGCTGAAATAGCATCTATAAAACGAGTGTTATCTAAATCTTTAAGTTGTTCTAAATCGGCGTTTACCAGAGTGACGTTCCTTAGCTTATCTTCTTCGGTGTTTTTAAAGAACAATGCCATAGAGCGATAAGAGCGTTCTAAGTCATGGGTTTCTTTTATCGCTTCCCCAACATTCGCTTTAAGGGTTTGGTCTGCTACTTGAGATCTTTTTTCAGACTCTTCGACCATTTCCGAAATGTCTTCAGATCCGGAAAGTATTGAAGACCACATTTCTAGGGTTTTCTTTACTTTTTTGCGTTCCTTTTCTTTAGTGCTTTCGGTTAGAAAAATCTTTTTACGAGCTTTTCTGTCTGGGTTCATATTTTGAACCCCATCTATGGTTGCTTCTAAAAGGTCAAACCCACCATATTTTGCTAGCTTTTCACTGCTTTGCTCCAGTTGTTTGGAGGGGCTTTGAGGGGATGATTGCTGTTGGATTTTTTCTGATTTGGCCATAATTATTTATTGGATTCAAGTTCGGAGATTAAAGTTTGTATTGAGGTTAACAAAGCTTCCTTTGCCTCAGGGTCTGTTAATGCAGCTTTTAAAATTTTATTAGTCTTAAGTTGCTTTACAATTTTAACGTACTGTTCTTTTTCAGTGTCGAGATCTTTAAGGAAATCACTTTGATTTATAATACCATTTCTTCCAAAGTCACCTAAGTTAGTAAAGTTAAGTGTCTCTTTAGATTGTACACCATCTTTATTAGAAAACTCCATTTCAACATTGGGTTGATAATGGTCAAAAACATCGTCAATTTTTTTAAGTCCCTTAATCATTTCTGCTTTTACTGGTTGATTATGGGTTAGCTTCTCTATCAATAAGGTTCTGTTTTGGGGAATTTCTTGCAATGCTTCCGCAGCTTCTTGCCTTACTTCTGTACCGCCAATGCCGTATGTTTTATCGCTCATGGTTTGTTATTTAATGGTTTGAAAAATAAATATAGGAATTTTATTATAATTTTACTCGTTTATACCCCACTTTAAGGTCTCATTTTGTAGGCTTACCTTTACAGTATCACCTTTTTGTATCTTTCCTGTAATCAACATTCTAGATAAAGGTCCTCTTAAATCGGTACGTATTACCCCTCTAAGTGGACGTGCTCCATATTGTGGTGTAAACCCTTTGTTGGAAAGGTGTTCGTATACTTCATCTGTTAATTCAAGGCTTATCTCTTGTTTTTCTAGTGCTTTTAATAAATCTTTTAGCTGAATTTTAAATATTTTAATAATGTTTTCTTTTGTAATAGGACTGAAAGGAACAATCTCTGTAAGCCTTCCTAAAAATTCAGGTCTAAAGTGGCCACCCATTATTTCCATTAAGTCTGTAGATTTCGGAATTTCACCCGCTTCAAAAGATTTCACTACGTGCTTGCTCCCTACATTAGAAGTGAATAAAACAACAGCGTGTGAAAAATCACCCGTTTTACCCAACCGGTCATGCAACTTCCCTTCGTCTAATATTTGAAGAAATATATCGAAAACAGAAGGGTGCGCCTTTTCAATTTCATCAAAAAGTACAATAGAATAGGGCTTTTGTCTTATTTTATTAACTAAAAGTCCGCCCTCTTCATACCCCACATATCCTGGAGGCGCTCCGTAAAGCAATGCTGCGGAATGTTCCTCTTTAAATTCGGACATATCAAAACGAATAATTGCATCTTCGGTTTGAAATAAAAACTCAGCCAATGCTTTCGCCAATTCAGTTTTACCAGTACCAGTTGGTCCTGTAAAAAAGAAAGAACCTGTTGGTAGCCCTGGTTTACTTAATCCAGACCGTGATTCGTGCACGGCAGCTGTAATAGTTTTTACAGCATGATCTTGGCCAACAACCCGTTTTTTAAGCTCTTCTTCCATAGAGAGCAATCGTTCTTTTTCATCTGCCAAGAGATCGCCTACAGGTATTCCTGTTTTATTCGAAATGGTTGCCGTCACGTCTTTTTTGGCAATGGTATTTTTTTCTGTTTCTGCTTCTTTCAGTAAAAGGTTGAGAATAGTTTCAATTTTTTCTGAAATTTCTTTTGAGGTCGTATTGCTATCAAATGTTGGATGATCGTCTTCTTTTAATGCTACGAAAAGTAGATAACTTACCCTATTTCCTAAGTCCTTATAAAACCATTCTAATTCTTGCTTTTTTTGTTCTTCGGAATGATTTTCATTTTCTGAAATAGCTGATAATTCTTCTTTAAGATTTTCAATAACAGGCCCAGAAGTCTCTATCATATAACGTCCGGCGGACATCGTCCTGTCAATTAAATCGATGGCTGCATCTGGCAGGCTACGTTCCTTGTTAAAACGTTTAGAAAGTTTAATAGCTTCTTCAATGGTTGGATGTTCTATTTCTAGTTTATGGTGTTGTGTATAACTCTCAATAATATGGTTAATCATCCGAGCAGTTGTTTGCTCGGTAGGTTCTTCCAAATTAATAATTTCGAATCTTCTTGAAAGCGTATCGTCACTTTCCACTTGTTTTCTGAAGGTGTCATTGGTCATACTACCAATAATGGTAATATCGCCTTTTGCCAACTCAGACTTTAAGATGTTTATTAATCCTTTTTGCTGACTGTTTTTATCCAATAAATTGTCAAGTTCATCTATTAATAAAATAGGTCTTGTAAATTGCTTGATGGCGTTGATTATCTTTTTAAACCGGTCTTCAATTTCACCATTATAACTAGCGCTAGAGACTAACTCTATAAAGTCAAGTTCATAAATCTGCGCTTCCTTTAGCGACTCTTGTACACTACCGTTAGTAACTGCATTGGTAAAACCATTGAGTAATGCAGACTTACCTACACCTGGCTCTCCTGTTATAAGCACGTTAGGTTTAGAGTGTCTACCCAAAATCTCAGTAATCATTTTAATCTCGGCATCGCGACCATATACTTTGGAAAGTTCTTGATTGCGAGCTTGTGTAGATTTATCAACACAATATTTGTTGAGGACATCAGTGCTTACTTTTTGTTTTGTTCCTGCAGCTGTGCTAGTTGTATTGCTATTATTTTTTGCAGTACCACCACCAGAAAACTGCGAGAGAATGTCTTCCCTTTTTACTGGAAGTGTTTTTAACTGCTCGTAAGTAAAGCCTACCCCAGGTGTACAGATAGCGACTAAAACACATTCGGGAGTGATTTCTTCTTTTCCCAATTTCAGTTTTACCATATCGGCTTCATTGAAAATGGCTTCAATACTATCATCTCCTTTCAATTGGTCGGGTATTTTAGCTGCTCTTGGCAGTGCTTCCATACGTACATCTGCCCATTCTTCCATGTAATATATATCACCACTAACATCTTCTATTAATGACCGTAACTCAATGTCTTTATGCAACAATGCCCGTAATAAGTGGGAAGCATTGTATTGATCGGCATGATATCCTTTGGCGTTGGCCTCCGCAATATGTAATAATTCTTTAGTAGAGGAAGAGAGGGGATATGTAAGGGTTTGCATAAGTGTAATTGTATGGTGCTAGTTTTATTTAACCTTAAAACTACTATAATTCCTTGCAACTTTAACATATCTAAAAGTAAACTTTTTGTTAAAGTATAAACGTGTCACTCTTTTAAGGGGAAATTTTCATAGAGTTTTGCTATTTCGGTGGAATGAAAAATATAAAAAATGGAAACCGAAACAAATAACGTACACCAAATTGCAAGAAGCTTTATTCCTGAAATACCTGTAAATAAAAACAAGATGGTGGTTATAAAACCCAAAATCCAAGTGATACCTAAAATACTAATGATTGCAGTATTTACCTTTAATTTAATATCCTTGTTCGGGATAACTATCGTGCAAAGCATGAAAACAGCAATAAGTAAGGGAACTCCAAATGCAGCCCACATCACAGTATAGCTAGGAGTTTTGTTGACCTGCTTTAAAATTTCAAAATATTCAAAACTGAACTCCATCGTATTTTTTTTCTGCTTCAGAGATTGCTAGTAAATGTTTTTCTTTATAACCCATAGGGCCGGCAATCAATATATTAGGAAATTCTTTAATGCCAATATTATACATATTTACGCTTTCGTTGAAAAATTCCCGTCGGTCTGCAATATGATCTTCTAATTCCGAAACGCGGTTTTGAAGAGTTATAAAAGAAGTGTTTGCCTTTAAGTCGGGGTAATTTTCGGCAACAGCTAACACCTTGGTTATAGTTGATTGGATTTCGTTATATTTTTCAACCTTTTCGTTTGGGTTTTGGGCATTGAGGAATTGCGTTCTAAGATTGGTTAATTTTTGGAGTGTTCCTTTTTCATACGAAGCGTGCTCCTTTACCGTGGTGATAAGGTTGGGTATTTCGTCTGCCCGTTGTTTTAAAAGCACATCGATATTGGCAAATGCTTTTTCAACATTAAACTTGAGCATTACCAATCGATTATACGTTCTAATGAGTACGCTTGCTAGACCGACAATAATTAAAATGAGGATTGCGATTGCAATGATAGTTTCCATAGGTTTATTTAAAAGGGTATAAATTAGTGAAAAATTCGGTACCTACAATAAAGCGGACGGTTACTAAATTATCTTCATATTCAAAACTGGCCAATAATATCATAGCTATAAAAAATGCAGCAACGGTTGCATATCGTATAGCCGATTTTCGGAGAGGTGAAAATTTGTTCCATCGGTTTACAGCTTCAGTAGAGGAAAGGGCAAATACATTTTTAACTGTTTCCTTCTCAATAATCGTTTCCTGATTTTTAGTACTTGCTTTTCCAATTACTAAAATTTCAGTGTTATCTAATAATACGTGGGTGGTATAACGTTTTCCGCTGCGGCGGTATGATTTGTCCTCTGGAATATCTAAAAGCTCTAAATCTACTGGCGAAACGACTACTGTTCCCGTTTCGTCTTCTATAGTAAAGGGATTACATTCTGTTATAAAAGAAATAGTGGAGAAATGTTCGTCTCCATCTTTATCCCTAGAAATGGACTCTACGTGATAGGTATAGCCAATACATTCTGTATTTCCAATTTTAGACAGTAAAGGTTCTAGCATATTTGTTTTGCCTTTAACCTCAACTAATCCCATGGAAATAGATCGTATTTTTGAGGTAGGTAGGGTGGTTTGAAGGCTTAAAAAGCGGTCTGAATTATCCTTATGCACTAGTTTTCTAAAAATAAAATACAAGACAATCAATATAAAGGCGTAGGGACCTGTTAGTAGAAGTGCGATTCCTATTGCCAAACCGGCTGCACTTTTTAAAATAGTGATTGCCAATGGAGCTTTGTTTTTGCTATTTTTACTTTTTGTTTTAAAATTGATAATAAATTCTGAAATTCCTCTGTAAGCCATACTGCCTATACCCAAGAGGAAAGTCATCCCAAAAATGCATAGAAATACCAAAATTACGGCGGGCTTGTAAATAAGGGCGGTAATTCCTATAATCGATGGCAGTAACATAAAAAACAACCACTTTGGCCTTACTTTGATCTTTAATATCACAAAAAAGATAGCTGTGTAAAATATAGCCACAAACAATGAAAAAAACATCATAAATCCGACTATAGGCCAGTCTAGATCTTCAAGTAAGTGGAATGCTGAGCCGTCCATTATTTTGTTTTAATGAGTTTAAAATAATGAAAATCTAGCGTGTCAAACCGATAAGTAATGTTCATTTCATGCTCTGCTATGTTAAAAATAAGCTGCTTGCTTTCAGTGATCTAATCTCTAATTAGTCAACGTGAATTGTAAAGATATGCTTTTCGCCCTTTTCTTTAAAAGTCAGACATCAACCTTTTACTATACTTTTGTTACTTTTATTCTGCTTAAAATTTGCCTAATTAAGTTGAGATGGGATGATAGTCACATTTGATTTCACATCCAGATGCGACTAAAAAGAGCCCAAAAAGCTAAAAAATGAGCATTTGGGGAAGATAAAAAGGATAGTTTTTTACTTCAATAAAAATTAAAAAGCTACTTAACTACTGAAGAGAGACTTCTTTATATCTTGTTATGATGGTTTTTTTATTAAATATTTTGAAATGAAAGTTTACTGCTATTTTTCGTTATTATTGCTTTTTATTGCCCCATATACTATAAGTTATGGACAAACAGAATCAATTTCTGGCTATGTAAAGGATTCTCGAACCTGTGAACCGCTAGAGAATACAGAAGTAGAGCTGATAGCTACAAACCCTTTTAATCAAGAAAGACTTTCCAACATCCCGATTACCACCAAGACCAATTCGAAAGGGTATTTTAAAATAGACGCATTGCCCAAAGCAGATTTTAATTTGAAAATACGGTTTGTGTTTAAGGAAATTGGGACGAGGTACAGAGAATTTTTCGTGAATACATGTAATAAGCAAAGCAAGAGTCTAGAATTATTACTTCCCGAAAAATGCCCATATCACACAGCGGAAAATAAAACCGGAATTTGCCCCGATTGCAATAAGGAAGATACGGTGGTTAAAATTGTTTACGGTGAACCCAGCCAGGACTTATTGGATAAAGCTGATAAAGGTAAAATTGCATTGGGAGGTTGTGAGTTCGATGAATATTGCCAGGCGCTTTGGTATTGTAAGCGAGATAAAGTTGAGTTTTAAAGAAGTACTAATTTTTAGGAACGAAGTTTGATTTCTAATAATACAAAAGCAACATCATGAAACTTTATCTACATCTTTGTTTTGTCTTCCTATTTTTGATGAGTGCATTCCAAACCTCGGCACAAACTATCGTTAAAGTCCCACAGATAGACCTGATTGCCTATGATTCTCGTGGAAATTATATTTTCTATCAAAAACAAGAAGAGAATGCGTATAATAGAATTCACTTAGAGCTTACAAACAGCTTTTTTCAAGAAAAGTATAATTTAGCGAGTGCAACCTCAATTGAAATTGATAAGGATAATCCCTCAACACTTGAAAAAATTAAAGAGAATTATCAAGTTATTTTAAAAAGTGAATTGAAAAAACAGAGCTTATCAGATTTTAAATCCTATTTAAGTCAAAACACTTGGCAGGTTATGAGTAAAAGAAACGATAAAGAATCACCTGTGATTTTTAAAACCATAAATCCTAGTTTACTGAGCCTCGCTGAACTTAGATATGGTTATGCCAGGTCGGGCGGTTTTGGTTCTACCTATGAAGAAAGCCCAGATGACCATGTGAAAAAATGGCGACCCTATGATGTTAAATTTTTAAATATCGTTTATTTGGAAATCGACCCAAATACGTATGTTGCTTTATTAAATGATTCTAACAACGATAAAGGTATTTTTATCCCTTTAAAAAATAACGAAGTAGCTTTAAATAATGTGTTTGAGTCAATAACAACCAAAAAATTAAATCCTTCTGATTCACTTGCTCGAATACCTGAAAAATTAATCCTTGACTATTTTAATGCCATGAATTTTTTTCAACCGAAAAAAGGAGATGATGGAAAAAGTTTCCTCGTTAATTCATTTGGCGATCCTGTGCTAAAACAAAGTTTCGACTCTATTAATTATAACCGATATTTTATAGTAGGGAAGGAAGCCGAAACGTACACCATTTACAAGGCTAATTTGGAGAAAGTGAAATTCGATAGTATAAAAAGCGCTTATTTATACCGAAGTGGCTTAGAAGTATTAGAAAAAAACGGTGCACATTATTACAATTACAAACTGGAAAAAATCGAACAATTTCCTAGAGCTGTTACTTTATATTGTGGCACTGTACCTTTTAAGAATTATAAATTGGTTGCTAAAGAAAACAATAAGAACCCTCATAGACTTATTCTTGAAGAAGGACACTTTGGTGGCACTGGGTTTGAAAGCTTTTTATATCTTAAAGGACTCAATAAAAATCAAAAAGTCACTTTTTTAGATAATTCAATTTCTGAAAATACAGATAGCAATTCTGGCTTTAGCTTCAATAATAATATGCCTGGGAATATATTAAAAGTAGAAGAAGAGGGAAAGTTTGGTCTTGTTAGTTATAACCTAGAAAAAGCGAAACTACATAAACCAAAACCCGAGTATGATGTTTTTGCGAATGGTGACAGTATAGAAATACCATCTCTCCGAATAAAAGAAGGTTCTATAAAAGTGAAAGAAGTTCTTCCTATAGGTTTTGATTCCATTGTCTTTAACGCTAAAGAACAACAAGTTTATTTATACCATGAAGGCAAAGTAGGGCTTTACCCACAACAGGAAGAGACAGTTTATGACAGCATACAACAACAAACCAATTCCTTTTATTACATTTCAAAAAATGGAACTAAAGGGTATTTGGACCGTAAGAAGTTTATTGAATATTTAGATTAATAACCCTAAAACTGTATTATTAGCAATTTACTAATTATTTAAATTAGTTTTAATAATCAGCGTCTGTTCTATATAAACTGCTTCCTTACCATCTGCCACATCTTCTATAAAATTGTTTTTTTCAATTCCTATTTCAGCATAATCAGACCTCCATTTATCCCAGCAATTAAATTGGCAAAGAGGTTCTGAGGAAACAAATTCGAAGTTTTCATTTAGATACGCTCTGGCTTGCTGGGTGATAGGGCTATTTTTATTTACAAAATTGACAAAAGCTTGTTTTCGGTTATTCCTTTTTTTGTTTTCAGCTTCACTGACTTCTGAAATTGCAGTAGGATCTGTAGTGTCTACTTCGGAAGCTCCCTCCATTATTTCATCACTTTCTGTTTCGATTGTCTTATCTATATCGTCAAAAATATGAGAACCGTCCAATTGCTTTTCTTCAATTACAAACCCTATGAACTGAACCATTCCGTTTGTTTCATGAACTTCAATCTGCCCAATAGGATTTCCTAAAAAGGTAAAACTATCATTGTTTAGAGCATACCCTCTTAATGTATCCTCATTTTTAACTCGCTCTTGAACTTTGTAGTCTTTAGATTGGCTAATGACGGTGTTGAGGCCCACTCCATTTAAAAGCTTACTTAACTCATAGGTTTTTTGAGCATTGAGCGTGTAAGCGCAAAGAAGTAAAAAACTTAAGGTGGTAAATTTAATATTTAAAGCCATGAATTGTATGCTAGTTGGTTGGTAAAGCGGTTATATAACCTCAAATTCGGTTTTTCCTTCCGGGATGTAGAAAGTAAGATCTAGCATTAGCTCTTCATTCGTTTTTTTGTTAAATAAATATAGAGCAGATTCCCCATTTAATTTTTTTAAAGCCGCCACTTTATTGTTTGCGTAAAGTTGTAAAATAGCATCTTTCGGTATCGGCATTAGCGTAAATCCTGATTGCATGTCCGTAATAACATCTTCAGCCCTGGATCTTGCCTCAACAGATGACAAGTACATTGCTTTGGCAATGTTGTTTTCCCTTCTGGCTATTAACTGTTTGAATTGTTCATAATTTTTTTCGTTGATTATACTTGAAATATTTTTGTATGCGGAATGCAATTTTGGGGCGAGGTCTTCCACATCCTTAAGATTTCTACCATCTTGCCAAGCATCTTGAATGTATGGAACATTTACCATAAAATTGCCAGCCAATGCCATTATGGGTAGTTTTTGGTCGCCTACAGGATCGGTCTCGTATTGTTCGTATTGCTCTTGGAACACAAAATCGTTGGTAACATCAAAAAGCATGATCTTAAATCGTAGGTAGGCGCCAGGATGTAGCTCGGTGGTTCCAGCTATAGGAAGAACCGTTGCTGTGATTGTTGCTTTTCCCGATTCCAGAATAGCTTGATTTATGGGAATCATAGAAGCAACTTGACCTTCTATGTTTTGGGTAATAACGGGGTAATCATTTACACGTATCTCAAAAAAACAGGCTACAGCACTGAAGTCTATCATGTAATAAGGTTTTATGCTCATTTTCTAATTTTTAAAAGTTTCTATAAGTCGGTTTGCAGCGGTTCGATTTGGGTTTCCACGCTCCATAACATCATTTCTTACAAGATATAGTGATTCGTCGATTACCTGTTTATCATTACGCGAACCATAGGATTTTGAAACTATAATTGTCATTTCTTGATCTTTCCATAACCAAGATTCTGAACCGTAAAGAATTTCCTCGTAAGTTGAGGTAGGTTTTTGGGATAGTTCTTCTAGTTTTCCATAAAGATTCTCTACTACATTGAATAACGTACTTTCACTGTTGTTGACCTTAATAAAAAAACCAACAATCTGATTGTTTGATTTTTGAAATGGTTTTTCTAAATAGAAAGTCAAACTATTTTTATTTGCTATTGCAGTTTCAGAGTTATCAAGCAGGTCATACTCACCAAAACTAAATCCATCAATTTTGTAGGTGTAAATTGAAGCCAACCCTGAAGCTGGTTCTACATCCTCTCTATAAAAGTCATTTCTGTCTGTAATTAATGAATCTACATCTTCCTTTAAAATAAGTTTTGATAAATTGGTATTCGACTGACATGAAACCAAAAACATAAGCATTGAAAAAATTTTTAAAATATTCATAAGATTATGTGTTTTTAATTAGAGCAATGTTTGCCCATATCTCTTTTCCATTTTTAAAATAAAACCTTCTGGAGGCAAGATAAATTCTTTTAGATAGGGTGGCAACCGCAGTTGTATCTGGTCTTGGACAGGCCCGCTCATTATGATAAGCTTTAAGCTCCTCCATGTCCAATTCATGTGCTTTAGCAATGGACGCTAGCGTGTCTTTTGGTTTTACTTGATATGTGCGGTAGATGGGTAGCAAGGTTTGTTAGTGAAATTGGGGTTATTTGTTTAGTTTAAGTGTATCATTTCTACCTTGAACAAAATGATAGTTTATTTTTTCTCCTCCAGAAGTTCTTATTACTTGCATGGAATCTAAGATTTTTTTATCTGATGACTCAATAATTAAAAATTGGCTTATCCCTTCTTTATTTTTAAGAAGCTTAAAATAACCATCTTTATCTGTATAGGTAAAATTTGAAGGTTTATATTTTTCATAAACTTTCAAATTAACAATTGGTTTTTTTGTCTTATTAAGAACATGACCTTGGTAAAAATCAATATGGCTACCACATTGAATTAAAGAAAGAAAAAATATAGCTGTGATTAGTTTCATTATTTTATATTTAGCTTGGTTAACCAGATTAAACTGATACTATCTTTTTCCGAAGCAACATAACTACCGTATAGGCTTAAGGGAGGATCAGTAGGGTAATATGGCATAATATCAATTTCTTTTAGTGTTTCGTATTTCGGTGCTGAAGACTTTCTATTTTGAAAAATCACATTTACACTTCCTTTATGACCGTAAGAATATGTGGTATTACCATATGCTTTTAAAATTGTATGATCAATCTCATGCGCAGTAGTAAATTTAAATTCAATGTCTTCATTAGCCAAGTTTCTATAACCCCAACCATCAGAATGTAAAATATATCCTCCATTATAACAAACTGCCTCCCTTGAAATGAGATTACCGATCAATGAAATCAAACCTTCAACTGTTCCTGGGTTTCCTGAACGCATCCATTTTCTATTAGTATTAAAGATTAAATCAACATCATCCATAGCATTTTCTTGAGTATTGATAGCATTCATACATATTTCATATCGCTCTCCTTTAATCTCGACATACATTGCAATTTGATGTCCCTTATTTCTTCCCCAATGATAATTAATACCTTCAAGTGCTAATTTTTCCAAATCCTCAAAACTTCTAATATTTGTTGTTATCGGAGAATGATTTGGAACCAAGTCTGATTGAGGTATTCTTCCTGTTCGGTTTAATCCTTTGGCGCCCCCATCTTTTAAGTTTACTCTTAGCGTAACATCAACCTGCTTATTATTTTTATCAATCTTCACATCTACCCATTCCACTTCGTCATATTCAAAAGTAATCTCTTCACTATCTACTGTTCTTTGTTTTCCGCTTAAATACCCTGTGGCTTTTATTTTAAAAGTTCCATCCACAAAACCGGAGCTGTCGTAAACACCGTTATTGTCAAAACCGTCCCAAGGGATAGTGTAGGAACCCACAGGTAATGTTTGCGTGAATTCTTTTGTGTAAACGACTGTACCTTCACGCATAACTTCAATCTTCAATTGGTCTATAAAGTGTTCCTTAACTTCTACCTCAAACTTTAGGATATCATTCTCAGTACCAACACCATAAGAAGGGATTCCCATTGGCACAAAAGTATCGTCCCCTCCAATCTTGATTGTCAAATCAAAATCCTCAGTTTCTTCAACAGGACGTTCTTTAGGTTGATATTGTGCAAATTGTACTTTAGGGCTCATTGTTGTTGGTTACTTTTTATTGTAATGAAACTTTAAAGCCTCGTAAAGGCGCAATCTGTTTTTATAATATGCCGAAGAATAACCTTTACCCTTGAAAAAAAGCGTGATAAAAACTTGGTCAGGATCATAAATGATCGTTGGGTCTCCAGGATTGTTAAATTCGTTTTCTACGATTTTCTGTAAATTTAAATCCTTGTCTAGTGTAGTTAGTAAGTTTAATGCAATATCACCTTTTCTCAATGTTGCAAGATCTGCATAAATTACTTGTGTTTTTGTGGTGTCAGGTATTGCTTCTACTAAATAAGGAATGTCTTTTTTAGTTGTCCTATTTAGGTAAGAGGTCATAAATTTTTTGTTTTTCACCTCCAACTTGCTCCCTTTGTAATATTCATTGAACTTTGCGGGCAACATTGTAAAGTATTGCAAGCTATCTACGGTCTTTTCAACAAAATTTGAATTGGTATTATCTTGGTTTTTTTTTCGCGCAGAATCTTCTATAATAGTGTTTTTGCAAGACAAGATTGCCAAAAATAAAATGATTGCAATACATATCTTTTTCATAGCGGGAATTTTTTCATGTAATTCATAGCATCCAATTTGACGGTATTTTTGTTGCTATGGTTTAAAGCAATATTTGCAGGTAGCATTTCTCCATCACTGTATATGTTTTTGCCATTTTTATCTGTTTTAAACATAGAACCAGCACCAATACCTTTACCCACTAATGCATAAACACTTCCTTTCCCCATTTTCAAAGCAAATTCTTGAGCAAAGGTTTCTTTAGGTTCTTCTATGTATGGCTCATTACTTGTTACGTGTTTACCGCTTGAAGTAAGCTGTCCGCCAGCATTACAACCCCAAAAGTAAACTTCACAATCTGCTACAAAAGAGTCAGATTCTAGATTTCCCAATTCGGTTGTTTGAGAACTTCCAGTGATATATTGATCTTCGTGAATCTCCACTCTTCTCAAATCGCGACCTCCATCTTGTACGTCATCTGTCCAATCAAGTGAGTCTCCGTCATATTCCTTTCCGTCAATTGTTCTTTTTCCGGTAAATCCTCCCAAATTGATTCCGTGTTGCCAGGCGTGGGAATAAATGTCGAGGCGTTTTATTCTTTTGTTCAGTTTTATTTTCAAGAAAAAATCCTTGTCTGTTGGACAAAAAGGAATGACACAATTTTGATCTATTTGTTTTTTCTTATTAATGGCATGTCTTCCCTCGGCCACTAGTTTGAATGCACTACCAGCATTGTGCCTTCCTTCTCCAAGAGCTAAATAGCCACTTCCGTATAAAACGAGATACGTATCTTTTAAGCTTTCATCTCGCTTTCTTGGATTATATTGAGCAAATTGTACCTTAGCAGCCGCCATTGTTAATCACTTTTTTGCCACTGGCCAAATCTATATTCTCATCGGTAGCATCTATAAAAATATGGTCTGCATATTTTTCTAGCTTACCTCCAATGATGGATTGATATTGGTTTTTGGCTATTACTTTATAATTTTTTGCTTGTCGTGTTATGGCCATAATTAAAATAGTTTGCTCTTTTCTGCACTGTTAATGTTTACTGTTTTAGAACTTTGAATGGTCAATTTTTCTTCTGCGCTAAATAACTTCATCTCGTTTGCATATTCATCAGAAGTCTTGGACTGCCTACTGAAATCATTGTCAATAAAATCTTGGCGATTATCCGAAGTCTCCGTCATATTGCCGGCCTCACTTTGCATATCTCGATGTTTTTTGGCAGATAGCTTCTGCCATTTAACTGATGCTTTATTGCTAAGGTTCAGGAATAAATGGAAGACCCACTTGATGTCTGGATATACTTTAGCAACCACTGTGGCAATATCTGGGAAATCATAATATCTGTAACTGTGTATTAAATACTTGAATTGCATAGTTAATGACTTTGCCGGCCATATATAGTTGAATGGATGAATATTTGCTCGAAAAAGATCGGCAAATAATCCTGACTTGAGATACGACCGTTTAATTTCAAAAAAGGTTAGATCACCTTCAGCTTATCTGAATCAATTGACCAATAAAACTCCAAGTCTAAAAATAATTGTTCAAAAGGTTCTTCTTTATTGAAACTCCATGCTGGTTCACCAGTTAGTCTCCTCAAACTCGCTTTTTTATCAAGTGCTGAAAAGATTACAACTGATTTTTCTGGAAGCTCCATCTGAACAAACCCATTTTCGACATTCATCTGAAAGACAAACTGGTCGTTTACGGTCAATGAGAACCTGCAATCTACTGCTTTGAGGGTTATTTGGTAGTATGGTTTACTTATCATCTTATTTATAATGGATCGTTGTCGTTAATATCATCCAAGTATTGGCTATCCCCAAACATTTCCTCTGCCTTATCTTTCGCAAAATCTTCATAATTATATCCTTTTGTTTGCTTTGACTTCCTTACTTCTAAATAGTCAAGATAGTAAGCAAAGTGAGGCTTGAAAAAGTAATCAGTCAAACTGTTCAAGTTGTTTCCAAAGTATTTAAGTGAACTTGATGTAGTTCTTTTCTCACCGATTCGTGTAGTGTGATTTTGAACTAAAGAAATAAAGTATCCATCTTGCTCCCAAAGAGCCTCAAAGAAATCATTGTCTTTATTATAATAGTCTGGAGTTCCAAAAACCTCTAAAGATGCCTCGTACAAGCTTTTGCTGTTTTCTTTATCAAGAGTTTCAAAATGTAACAATTCTAAATTATTTGTATGACTGTCCATAAAAAACCGTATAGTTGTCGGACTCCAAAACTCATCCGAGAAGTTTTGATCAAAAACAATGTTTCTAAACCTGAAAAAGTTCACATTAGTTGATTTATATACTTCAAATTCATTATTGCTAAGGCCCTCATCCTTTTCCATAGTACTCTCATCTTTTTCAATATCTTCAAATGAGAGTGGTAAGCTTATTGTTGCCAAGTCAAATTCAGTTTGACTTTGACAAGATATTATTACTAAAACTAACGATGTTAAAGTTTTTAATTTTTTCATTTTAATTTTTAATTAATTCAATTTCTGCTTTACGTCCTGAAATATCTTCTAAATTTTTTATAATATCAATTTCTTTCTTCCAAAATTTTCTTCTTTTATTGTAATCTATGGGCCTCCAGTCTGCGCTTACAACCTTGTAAGATAGTCCCACCTCTATGTAAACCACTACCTGCGCGACACAAGGAGGAAGCGTGAGCTTTGGTTTGTAATATAAGCCTTTATAAGAATCGTAGGCTATTTGATGACCTGAGATTATTTCTAATTTGGCACCTGCGCTTGCATTGCCTTCAATTGATGCCGAGCCCACCTTTACTATCACCACTTTTGCAGTAAGTTCAACGCCTGCTGTAAGTTCGACGGAGAGCTTTGTGCCTAGCTCCGTTTCGACCAATGTCCTGTCAGATGCTGTATTGTTCTCTACATCGACTTCACCATATATTTCACCAGTGATTATAAGGTCGAACCAAACCCTGAAATTAATTTCGACATTTTCGTTTTCATAACCTTTCCCATCTCACTGATATCAACAAAAGAGGGTATCTGCTCCTGAAAGGTTAGTTGCAAAGTAAAAGATGTATAAATTTACAATTAGGAGAATTAAATAATTTTGAACTCTTTAACCTTTTTATCGAAATAGAATTCTATGTCAAGCATTTGCTGTTCTCCAAGTTCTGGATTCACAAAGCTAAGTGCGGGATCGCCATTCGGCCTTCGCAACGAAGCTTTTTTGCCGTATGCCGAAGGCACTAAAACAACTGACTCCTTTGGGTACTCCACCTTGTCGAAACCACTTTGCAGGTCGCGTTTTAACCTTCTGAAACGCGCTTGGGATTCGCTCGGGGTCAAGTACATCGCCTTGGCAATATTCTGCTCGCGAACGGAGATCATATTTTGGTAGGTATCGTACTTCCCATTTTTCAATAGTCTTGAAATTTCCGAATACTTGTGAATAAGCTTCTCACGGGCTTCTTTAACCTTTTTTATCTGTTTTCCATCCGTCCAAAGGGCGTTTACGCTATAAGGTACTTCGGCTTCAAAAAATTTGCTGTTGGTAAATAAGGCTTCTGGATTTTCTTTATCGACTTTGGGGCTTTTCCAACCACCGAGGTCCTCTTGAAACTTGAACCCGTTTGATACATCGTAAAGGTACACCTTGTATCTCAAGGCAGCCTCTTGGCTAAGCTGGGTTTCACCGGGAACGGGCAACAGTTTTACGGACACCTCAAAAGGGCCTGATTGATGGATGCCGTGGTTTATAGGTACCTCAGTGGACATTTGCTGCTTGTCCAAAGAAAGCATTATGACGGGAATATCATTGACCCGTACTTCAAATAGCCCGGTGATAAACACAAAATCGATAACGTAATACGGTTGTGGGATCATATCTTCCTGTTATTAAATAGAATATCTTTAGTTCTATAATGTTTATTGAGTCGTTTGTTTATGATAATCTGAAGCTGCTCTAGGTTCGTTTAGAAATTCTTTATAAGTATATTCTGAAGTTTTAAATCGTTTCCTGTAATCTAAAAAATCTCCCCAATAGGCAAAACCAGCCGAAGCATACCAGTCTATCAGGAATTCTTCAGAATTGTCGATTACTGTAACACTCGCAGTTTCAACCTCGGTTTGATAAATGACTGTGTTTCTTTTCACTTCAAAAAAATAGGTTCTATTATTTTTCTGGTCTTCCCAAACCTTATGGCTATAGTTCAAGGTATCCAACTTGCCGTCAGAAAGTGAAAATCCCGTAAAACTCGGCTCCCCCAATAATTCATTTAGATGGTTTTCAAGTAGTTTTGTTTTATCCGTTTGGTAAACGGAAAGCTGAAACATCGAAACAACGCTATCCGCCTTACTGTAAATGAAGTTTACCTTATTTTTACCTAATTTTTTTTCTTCTTTCACGGAACCAGAAAAATTGAGACCGTCAAATCCAAATATATTTTGTAGATATATTTGCTTCCCCCCATAATTATAGTTTGGGATAAAATCAGAGTCAGCAAATTTTGCCTTATTTTTTTGTACTTCAGAAATCTGTTTTCCCAAGACGTCTTTATTTAAATCTATCTTTGGTTCCTGTGGTTTACAGTTGTAAAACGTAGAAGATACAACTATAGTTAAAATTACATTTTTAATCTTCATATTATATTTTTGGGTTTATTCATTTTCTATTAGGGTAACTGAAACATCACGACCAGCTATTTTTCGTAAAATATCAAATGGCGCTACCAATCTTTCCTCATACTCGAAATCTGCCAGTTTTTTGTTTGTCTCAAAGTTAAACCAGGATTTACGAATGGTCATTCCAACCTCGGCCTTGACGGTAGCTGTAACTACGATGCCATCAAACAATAGTTTTGGTAGGTAGTTTAGAGAGCCTCCTGCCGCTTGGTTGTATTTTAGCTCGTGTCCAAAGGTTATTGAGCCTTCACCCTTTACAGTAGCCTCTCCCAAGGCATAAAATTCTACTCCATAAGCACCAAACGCAGCTTTTATGGTTAGACCCGCCCTAAAAATTATTCCAACTGTTGCATCTAATTTTATCTCTCCCTTATTAGGAGCCTTGGTATGATGCACAATTTCGGTTTCGGTTTTAATTTCACCAAATAGGACCAACTCAATATACATGTCAACTGAAACAGGGTTATCATCGTCTGACAGCCATTCTCCAATTTCATTGACCAATCGACGGGCGACTGGGTTTGCTGCCGCTCCTCCTGTACCTACGGCTAAAGCCGCGTTTACAGCCAAGTCAAGAAGGTCGATGACAATCTCCAAGCGAATAAGAGGCTGTAGTTTGAGGTAAAAAGTGGTCTCAGTCCCTATTTCTTTGATAGGATTATCATCTTTTTTCCTCTGGAGCATAACCATTCCGCACCAAGACACATATTTGGTGGCTTCATGACCACTGAAAAGGGTAAGTCCTTACCAACCCTGCTTTCAGCTACTTTACCCTTTGTTTCTCCAGTAATGTATTTAGAGATCTCCTTCAATGCCGCAAATACCTCGTACAGCGTTTTTATTTTAGTCTCAAAGGTTGTTGTGAGCTTGAACTCGTTGTTATAGCTATTTTCTCCTTGCTTGTTCCAATTGGACTGGACGAGCACCCCAAAATCGATATTCGTTTGTTTCCATCTTTTTTCAGCACCTATTTTTCCTGCCTCGCTCTGCATGTCCTGATGCTTTTTGGCGGATAGCTTTTGCCATTTAACCGATGCCTCATTACTTAGGTTCAGGAAAAAATGAAAATCCCATTTGATGTCCGGATACACTTTGGTAATTACCGTGGCGATATCTGGGAAAGCATAAAAACGGCAACTGTGTATGAAATACCTAAAGGTCTTTTAAATTTTTAGGAATTTAGATCACCTCCATCTTATTGGACTCGACCGGCCAGTAAAACTCCAAATCCAAAAACAACTGTTCAAAAGGTTCTTTTTTGTTAAAACTCAAGGCTGGCTCACCAGTAAGCCTTCTCAAACTTGCCTTTCTATCTTTTGCCGAATAGATCACCATTGCCTGTTGGGGAAGTTCCATTTCTGTAAAACCATCCTCAAAGTCGTTAATTAGGCCATTTAGTCTCGCTCGGGAATCTACGGGTGACAAGTACATAGCTTTGGCTATGTTTTCTTCACGGCGGGATAACCGCTCTCTTAAAACTTCAAACTGTTTATTCTTAATAATTTGTCCAACCTCTCGATAGGCACCTCTTAATTTTTCTTCGAAATCATCAATTTCTTTCAAGTCCTTACCAGACTTCCAGGCATCATTTAGCTGGTAGGGTACAGTAACTTCCAGTTTCTGGGTATGTGCAAATGCATTAAGCGGTCTTTCCTTCTCACTAAAGTCTGGAGTACGATTTTCACCAAAGGATTCAATATGCGTGAAACCATTTTTTATATCATACAAATGGCACTCATAGACGAACTCTGACGTGTCTGCAAATTTCTTTTGGCCGAACTGGGGGTTTACCGATACAGATATGTCCGTATAGCCACTATTTACGATGGTGTGGTTTATTGGGATTTGCGTTGAGATTTGTCCATCCTCGACATTCATCTGAAAGACAAACTGGTCGTTTACGGTCAATGAGAACCTGCAATCTACTGCTTTGAGGGTTATTTGGTAGTATGGTTTACTTATCATCTTATTTATAATGGATCGTTGTCGTTAATATCATCCAAGTATTGGCTATCCCCAAACATTTCCTCTGCCTTATCTTTCGCAAAATCTTCATAATTATATCCTTTTGTTTGCTTTGACTTCCTTACTTCTAAATAGTCAAGATAGTAAGCAAAGTGAGGCTTGAAAAAGTAATCAGTCAAACTGTTCAAGTTGTTTCCAAAGTATTTAAGTGAACTTGATGTAGTTCTTTTCTCACCGATTCGTGTAGTGTGATTTTGAACTAAAGAAATAAAGTATCCATCTTGCTCCCAAAGAGCCTCAAAGAAATCATTGTCTTTATTATAATAGTCTGGAGTTCCAAAAACCTCTAAAGATGCCTCGTACAAGCTTTTGCTGTTTTCTTTATCAAGAGTTTCAAAATGTAACAATTCTAAATTATTTGTATGACTGTCCATAAAAAACCGTATAGTTGTCGGACTCCAAAACTCATCCGAGAAGTTTTGATCAAAAACAATGTTTCTAAACCTGAAAAAGTTCACATTAGTTGATTTATATACTTCAAATTCATTATTGCTAAGGCCCTCATCCTTTTCCATAGTACTCTCATCTTTTTCAATATCTTCAAATGAGAGTGGTAAGCTTATTGTTGCCAAGTCAAATTCAGTTTGACTTTGACAAGATATTATTACTAAAACTAACGATGTTAAAGTTTTTAATTTTTTCATTTTAATTTTTAATTAATTCAATTTCTGCTTTACGTCCTGAAATATCTTCTAAATTTTTTATAATATCAATTTCTTTCTTCCAAAATTTTCTTCTTTTATTGTAATCTATGGGCCTCCAGTCTGCGCTTACAACCTTGTAAGATAGTCCCACCTCTATGTAAACCACTACCTGCGCGACACAAGGAGGAAGCGTGAGCTTTGGTTTGTAATATAAGCCTTTATAAGAATCGTAGGCTATTTGATGACCTGAGATTATTTCTAATTTGGCACCTGCGCTTGCATTGCCTTCAATTGATGCCGAGCCCACCTTTACTATCACCACTTTTGCAGTAAGTTCAACGCCTGCTGTAAGTTCGACGGAGAGCTTTGTGCCTAGCTCCGTTTCGACCAATGTCCTGTCAGATGCTGTATTGTTCTCTACATCGACTTCACCATATATTTCACCAGTGATTATAAGGTCGAACCAAACCCTGAAATTAATTTCAACATTTTCGCTTTC
This sequence comes from uncultured Marixanthomonas sp., assembly GCF_963974425.1. Classification (NCBI taxonomy): domain Bacteria; kingdom Pseudomonadati; phylum Bacteroidota; class Flavobacteriia; order Flavobacteriales; family Flavobacteriaceae; genus Marixanthomonas; species uncultured Marixanthomonas sp. The sequence goes on along the minus strand of NZ_CAXBCK010000022.1, from coordinate 22,663 downwards.
ATAACCTTTTTGTGCCCATTCTCTGATTTTCAAAACAATATCGGCTGCAACCGTATTGCCGGTTGTAGCCACTGAGGCTGCTTTTAAAGCGCCTCCAAGCAAATCTATTATAATACTCGCTCCTATTAACTGGTCAGCATGTAAATAGACCTTATATTTTGTTCCTATTTCTTTAATTGCCTCTTCTTTTAGCTCACCTCGTGCCAGCTCCCACTCAACGCCCAAGCAAAAATTTGGTGGAACAACTTCTACAGTAAATGGTTGTTTGCTTCCGAGTTTCTTTGAAGCCACACCTTTTGTATCTTTAGTAATTCCTTGTGATAATTCTCTGATTGAACGAAAAACTTTATAGAGCCACTTAAAATGATCTTCATATTTAGCCGTTAACTCAAAGTCTTCATTAAATCTATTATCGCTTATCTTGTTCCAGCTTGCTTTTAAGACAGCTCCAAATGCTGCTTCCGATTGTTTCCATCTGGACTCAGCGGCAACTTTCCCATTTACCGAACTCATTCTGTCTAAACTTGTTCCATTCAGTCCCTGCCAACTCACAGCTAAAGGATTGTTTAATTTTGCGAAGAAATGGAAGTCCCATTTAATATCGGGATAAACGTTTGCCAATACAGTTGGAATGTTTGTAAAAGAATAGTATCGACAACTGTGTATATGGTATTGAAACTGGTTGTAGGGCGCCTTATGTGGCCAAAAGTATTTAAAAGGATTCAATTTTATACCACTCATATCACTAAAAACCCTTGAAGAAAAAGAACTTGAATCTCCTAAATTTTCTGAATTCTGTATGTTGGAATCCACTGTTAAAATCTTAGATTCGACATCTTTAGTGTGTTGAGCATTCTCGACTCCTTTCCCGATACAGGGCCCAACCTCGTGATTTTCAACGCTAAACTCAAGCGTTGTTCTATTATTAGTGTCTCCAGAAATAGTGTCAAAAACAATACTTTCTGCATTTGAACCAAAAATTAAAAACTCAATGGTCACCCGTCGGTTAATCTCGTGCTCTTCTTCAGAGATATCCTCGCCTTCTATTAGCAAGCGCCTTTTGCCATAGCCGTAGGAACTTATGCGGTCGTTATCTATACCTTGGCCAACTAAACAAGAAACTGCTGCTTGGGCTCGTTGTAGGGACAATTGATCGTTGTAGGCATGATCTGCCCGTATATCGCAATGCGCCCCTAAGCGCACAGGTACTTTGGGGTTGTCCATCAATAATCGAGCAATACCGCCTAAAACTACTTTTGCATCGGCCCTTATTGCCGAACGGTCAAGGTCAAAGTGAATGGTTTCTGATACCTGAAACTCACTCTTTTTTCCACTTAAGTCTAATTGTAGTTTTTCTTGATCAAAGAGAATGACATCATCACCCTGATCTGTAACCGTTATCTTTTCAAATCGACATAGCTCATACCGCTCAAAATTGACTTGGTTTTGCTCAATGACCAGCGGTCTTTCAGTAGTTGAAGATGCAACTTCTCTACTACTTTCTTCATTTTTAATCGTGAGAAACCGAGCGTGTTCATCATCGTCGTAATCATCTATTATATAGTTGCCACCTCTTTTGTTGATTTTTATGTAAAACTTATCTTCACCAAATTGAAAGCTGCTTTTCCAATTAAAAGTGTCATTAAACTCAATATTAATTTCTCCTTCAATACATAGAGATTGTTGGGTGCTCACTTTATCATCAAGGCCATCAGTATCATATACTTCTATTGTAACTTGAGCACCATTAAGTCCCTCAGCTTGTATGTTTAACCAGACTTTATCGCCATATTTAATCTTACTTCCCCGAATGTCGTTCCCTCCTTTTGTGAAACTCCATTTGGTACTAATAATTTTTTCTGGAGCATAACCTCTAAACGTGAGTTGCTTTGGATATCTATTAGTAGGTTGGTCTAAAAAAGCTTCTATAATAAACTCTTGTGGTCCACAGAATTTGGGCTCTATTAATAGAAAGCCTTCGTCGCCAATTTTATCCGTACGGTCATCTTTGGTGTATCCACATTCTGTTTTGGGGCCTTTTATCCACATTGCTGCATTGCGTTGTACCAAGGGTGTTTCATTCTCATATACCGCCCTTAATTTTATGGATTTGTTAGCTCGTATGATGAAATTGGTGTTAGGATTTGAATTACCAAAACTCAAAAAATTATCCCAATTGATGTCAGAAGGATCCGCAAATTCAATATGCTTAATGCCTGTAGCCATAGATTATATGAATTTAACTTGTTCCTGTTGACTTTTTTCTTTCTGTGGTTCGGTAATAGGATTTAATTGGTTTTGAACATTTTCATCCTCGTTACCAGAAACACTACCTTCGGTAGTTTGACCGTGTTTAATCACGCTTATACAAGGGCTACCTGCGATAGGACAGACGGCTTTGCTTGTTTCGGTAAGTACTTGTCCGCCATTCCCTAAGTTTAGGTTTTCATAAGGTAAATCCCATTTGGAAACCACAATTTGACAAGGCTTAAAACTGCTTCCTGTTGGTTGTAATTTGCATTGGCCAAATGTATTCTTTTCAAATGTTGCCCCACCTAATTCCATTGTTGTACCTATTAACTTATCTGCTGCAGATGCATCACTAGCATAGTATTTACTATGGGATAAGACTTTTAATATATCTGGTGTGTCTCCAAACTGGCAAGTGCACTGTGCCCCTTGAACTAAAACAAATCGCTTACTCATAATTTTTATTATTATTTGAAAATTCTTGCGAAAATCCCTTTTTTGTCTTTTTCAATATTTTTTGGTTTTGCCTCACCGTTCTCTACTTCACCAATTTTGTACATCCCAACTCCAATAGTCTGTTCTCCATTTATATTATGATTAAATAAGGCATCTAAACCTAATATTAACCCAGATCCCATTTCCATAAGATATTGTAGCTTAAAATCTGCTTCAGCTTGTTTTGCATCAGGATTTATTAAAGAAAAATAGGGTGTCTTCAGTTTTTGAGATAAATCTTCATAACATCTATCATCATTAATTTTTCCTTTGAAAAAAACTCGGTCATAAGTGCCATCATTTTTTATTTTGGCCTTAGAGTGAAAGCTAACTGGTTTTGTTTTCGGTAACAAAGGATATAATCGATCCAAAGTATTTATAAAATTCTCCGAATAATCTCCATACAAATTATTAAAGTATAAACACAAAAACCATTCATTTAAAATATATTTCACAAAAATATCTTCTGAGGATAAAATGCTGTTTACTCCTGTAACATATCCATTCGCAATTTCCAATCCATATTTTTCAAGTATATCGGTTTTATGATTTACCGTCCACCGATTTTTTATTTCGTCGAAGTTTGTAATTCTCAGTGCCTTTCCACTTTTATTAGCACGTAATTTCAAGGGGTAGATGAATTGACCTGCTTCAAATAAGCATAGATCACTGGTGTTAGATGGGACTTCGTCATTTAGATAAAAAGAATCGTGTCGTTTTATGATGTAGTCAATATATCGTTCTCCATTTTTCACAATTTCAATATCCATCTTATAGCGAATCTCATTCTTTGTCTTGGCCTCTTTATTTTCAAAAATTATATGGCAACCATATGTTATTTGCCGCTCGGTATTAGATTTAAGTGAGATAGGGGTTAAGGAGCCAGTTTCCTGAGTTTCTATATCTGGAATGAGAAATTGTCTTTTCATAATATAATCAAATCAACTATCTAATTAAAATAATTTCACTTTTTCCTCACTCTGTACATCAACGGTCTTACCTGATGCAAGGGTTAGATTTTCTTTGTTACTACTTATGGTTATTTCATCGGCTACGTGTTGTTGTTTTTTTGCATCCGTTAAATGTTCATCTTCCGTTATTAAACTTGTGTTCTTTGACATTACTTGATAATTTTCGGCAACACTTTTAGTGAAATTCTTTCCAGCTGACATATCAATATTTTCTTGTGCCTTAATATTAATGTTTTTAGCATTCAGAGTCATATTTTCTAATGCAGAAATCTCAATATTGTTATTGGCAGTATCAATATGAATCACATTTCCCTTCTTATCGGTAAGGGTTATGCTTTCGGCTCCATCGGCATCATTAAACTCTAATGTATGCCCACTGCGGGTTCGCATGGCCTTGATATCGTTTTTCTGTGTTTTCCAACTTTGGGGTCTATGGTTACCGTGATACAGTGATCCCATTACATAAGGTCGCTCCGCATTGCCGCCTTCAAAACCTATGAGTACTTCTTCTTCAAGTTCCGGGATAAAGTGGAAGCCTTTGTCGCCACCGGAATGGGGGGTAACGATACGCAACCACGGTGTCATTTCGCCCATCATTTTTTGCCAAGGGAACTGTACTTTTATACGGCCTATCCCTTCCGGGTCGGCATTTTCGGTCACTACAGCGGTTTGGGTTTCACTTCGTGGAAAGGCATTAATGTTGGTCTGCGGATACACATCTGCTTCGGTACTCACACCTTGAAAACGGTTTTGATAACGACCATTCTCATTGGCGGTATGAGTTATAGACGTTACTCGGTAGCTGCCATAATTTTCCTCTTCTCCCATAACTTTAATGACCTTGCCAAGGCCCACGCCTGGGTTATCACTAGCTCCTTTTAGGATTACCTGCTGCTGATCTACCATTTTTTTGTGTTGCTCTACCTGCCGGTCCATACGGCTTTTGCTTTGTGGGTCGTTATAGCTATTGACAAACACATTGGTCTCCTTGGTATAAAGCTTGTCCGCCTTGCCACTAACGAAACCGTTGTAGCCTCCGGGTGCTCCTACTTCGTTGGTGCTTTTTTTATGTTCTCCATTTGTTAGGTAATCATTGGTAAAATAATTGAATTTGTTGGGCTGGGGGTTCAGTTTCATGGAAAACTCCTGAAGATCCAATCCATATTGTAACTTTATGGGATCTTTATCCTCGGGCTTGCCAAAAACCAATTTTTTACCATCGTAGTAAAACCACTCGCTGTACTGTGCTGCTAGTCTACTGGCATACTGCCATGAACTTTCTCTATTCTGTACAGAGTAGTGGAGGGGTTGGCTAAATTCTGGAGTAAATGCCATCTCAAGTTTTGACTTGTCGTAGCTAGAGAAGGTAGTATCCAGAATATCTTGTAGGGATATATCGTTATGTGAAGCGTAATGTGGGCCGTCATCTGTTATAATGGTTCCCGCTTTTGCCGAAATTACAATAAAATCACCGCTGCTTTGCTGAAATCCCTTTGTGCTGTCTATGGCCGTGACAACACCTTTGAACTCCAAACTACTATAATTGGCAATCTCGCCGAGCGATCGTATTTGTAAAGTAATAGACTCACCAAGATAATTTTTGGTTTGTCCGGCTAATTCACCAGTAAGACCGTCTAGCACATCCATACGGCAAAATACTTGCAGGGTGTGATGATCATCAATTTCTTGGTGCAGGGTAAGGCGTTTAAATGTAGGTACCGGAGCGCCCCCAATGTATATCTGTATGTCGCTGTGTAAGGCCATATTTACTTATTTTAATGTTCTTTCTTTCAATTTAGTGACTTTTCTGTAAATGATATGTATATCTATTTAAATGTAAGTTTTACGATCAATTGTTGTAATTGATCTGCTTTATCTTCTAGGGTGTTCGTTTTTATGTTGAAATTTCCGGGATTAAAATATTGTTTTAAACTATTTCCATCACGTTCAAAAAAAATAATATTGACCTTTAATGAGTCTTGGACTTCTCTTATTTTTTTAACTTTTATAATGGTATTGAAATCTGATTCTTTTTTATTTATATAAAATTTGTGCCCCGTTTGATCTCCTTTTTGCTGTGAAATTTCACCATTGTTAAATTGAAAGGACTTGTTTTCTAATTTGTTTGTTAAAGCAACTTCTTCTTCGGGAGAAAAATTAAGTAAGCTTACCCCAAAAGTTTTTTCACTTTTATTGTCGCTATCTTTTTTAGAATTGCATCCTAAAAAAAGTATAAAACAGGTTAAAATAGATATTACTTGATATTTCATAAATTTAAAACCTTTACAGTTCCTATGCTGTTAAAATCGTTTCTTGAAATAATTAAATGCTTATAAATAGCATCCCATTTATCAATATCGGTAACGGTTAAACAACCTGCAGAAATATTTCCGCAGTGTAAAAACCGATCTCCCGAATTGCCTACCCGAAACCAAGTTCGATAATAGTTGGCTCGAGCTTCATATCTAAAACTCGATTTATGCGGCTTGTAGGGGAGTTCAATATCATAAGTGCCATCGGGGATCGGATTTTTAGGATCAGTCATTGCTTTAAAGCTTCCCAGTCCGGTTACTTCCAAAATTTTAGATTTTTTATAGAACCTTAATTGTGCAGCATCGGTATGTATACATCCTTCTTTTAAATGTACTTCTTCTTCAAAATAAGAGCGATCTATGTCCCATTGGTCCCAACGCCATCCTTTTTTCTTCACAGAAGCTTTTTTTCCAAAAAACCTTCCTTCTAATACTTCAAATGTTTCTCGGCCATTAGAAGATTTCACATGAACTTGGGTGTATTCTGGTAATGACCATATTAAACCGTCATCAAATTTTATGGTAAGCCAACCGCCATCATCAATTTGTTCAATATAGCCAAAGTATGAATCCATGTATGTTTTAATTTTTAAACCTTACTTGGCCAGTTATTGGTAAACGTAGTACCCTTCACTTTAATTTCTTTTGCTGAAATGATAAGGAATATTTTTAAGGGCTCGTTATCTGTTGAATTGAAGGACTCATTATACTCAATGCAATGAGCTTCGGTAAATTCTACTTTTTTTAAACCAGCCATGGTGTCGCGCCGGTAAAAAGTAATGGAACCCTTTTTGGTTAGGTTAGGGGAGATCATCCATTCTAAAAAATCAGTTTTTGCAGTGCCTTCAATGAGTAGACGTATTTGTCCGCCACGAGGTTTTTCGCTTGGGCGACCCGTGTAATCGGTACCTTGAGTAAAGGTAAAAGAGCAGTCCAACAAGTTGAGCTCCTCATCATCTAAAATGAGTGTTGAGAGAAATGACATAGAATTTTATGTATTATAGGGTTGCCCATAAAAATGGGATAAAAAAAGGGAGTGCAATGAACACTCCCTTGTATGGGTTTATTGCATTTTAATTCAATGCTATAAGCAAGAATTACATTGGCCAATCGTTCACATGCTGTCCTGTACCCATGGTAATAGAACGTGCAGAGATAATAATTGACTCGCTCATTGGGTTGTCCCCTGTATGGTCGAAGTTTTCAACGTATTTTACCATATAGCCTTCAGAGAATTTAAGCTCTTTGGCTGTGGCTTCGTTGTCTCTTTTTAAAAATTTTACTGAACCGTCGCGGCGTTCGAAGTTATTGAACATCCATTCTGCCAAGCTAGTGTCTGCAGTGGCTTCAACAGTTAATTTGATGCGACCCCCTCGGGTTACGGAAGAAGGTCTCCCTGTTGCATCAGTTTCTTGGAACAGGTCATAACTGCTGTTTAATACATTGTACTCTTTGCCGTTTAGGCTTAATTTTGCTTTGAATGACATAATAATTTACTTTAAGTTAAAAAATGGCATTAGTGCCTTATAAATATATAAATACATTGTAAAGCTATAAAAATCAATTGTAATAGGCTGTTAACTAAAGTTTAAATATAATGTGTGTTACGCTTATATTTCTGTGAGTGTAGGAAAACACTGTTGTTTCATAAGTATGTTAAAGTTGTTTTCACCTGAACATACTTCGGCTTTTCCAGCTTTTGTCGAAATTGTGAATACCAGAATGGTTAAGAGAATGAGATAGAAACGTATGTTGAGAGTAAATTAATTGGACCCTATGAAAAATATACCTCTGCAGGTGTAAAGATATTAGGAAGGTTCCTCCAAAAGCGATAATAAAACGGATATTTGGAAAAAGTATGACAAACAAAAAGGAAATCAAATTTTAGAAAAGAGCTGCAATTTCGTGAGCAAAACTTTCTTTGTTGTCCAGGTTAGTTTGAAAAATCACACAGTGTTTGGCATCGATATCGCCTAAATCTCCATAACCGCCCGCACCTTTGGGGCCACCACTTTTGCTATGCTTTAGCGGTGCTAAATAGACAATAATCCCTCTTTTGTTGGCGGCCTTTTTATGTTGTTTTTTAAACTCCTCATAGAATTTATCCAAGAGTTGATTGCCTTTAAATACTTTCGTGTCGGCAATGATTAAATCGTCAGCAATCCACTGTGCTTCATCTATTTCAACATCATAAACAGTGCCAATGTTAGCTTTTAAGAGTGCTTGGTTTAAGCTTTAAAACTTTAACTAGTCGGTCTATTATGTTCTTGGATCTGAATCACTTGAAAGTCTTCGTCTTTAGCCGCTTTAACAATTGGCTCTAGCGGTTTGCATTTCAATTTTTTCTTATATGATGAACTGTCAAATCCTTCACGAATTTTTTACTTAATCTTCTTCCCGCTTAATTGTTTTTCTGAGTTTTCAGGCTTGTCCGAGTAAATCATTTCGTTTTCTTCTACACTCCAACCACGTTCTTTAAACAATATTTCGTATTTATCTGGAAACTTAAACTTGTTTACCTGTTTAGGGAATTCTCCTTTTCTTGAAGAATTAACTGTCTTCTGAATGGCACCAACTGATAGTGTTTGACTATTATAAGATTAAACACTATCTAATTTGCTTATTGAAATTATGCTGTCTTCATTAATTTTTAAATATGTCAAATCTGAAGTAAATATTTCTTCACCTGTTTTATATATGAAACCACAGAGGTTAAATTTTGTTTGATTCTCTTCAATATAATACAATGATAACGGCATACTGAATACGATGTAGCTTGTTGTATCAGTTTTAGGATATATTGTAGCGTTTTTAGTGTAAATATATTTAAAATTATTGCTTCGATATATTGTTAAAAGCTCATCTTTTATTTCCAAAGTAGCGTATTTTCCATTATTAGAATATTCGTAGTAAATGCTTTTGCTAGAAGAAAATAAGAGTACTATAATTAATAATAAAATTAGTTTTTTCATAATCTTTTAATTTTCTTTTTGTAAATAATTCCCCTCAATTCCTGTCTTACACATTTCATCTCATTGCCATTTGTAAAAAACCTTACGCTCCATATTTTTATTTTCATTCCCATTAGTATCTTGGTTATAATCCATATAATTCTCTTCGGTTTTTGACTGGTCTCTGTATTTGGGAAAATCATCTCTTTTTATCGCTGTTCTTTTTTGAATTTTCTTTTCGTCAATTGATTTTTTTATTCCTTCAATTTCAATTTTTAATTTAGAAATCGCAGAGGCATTTATATTTGTGCCAAGTGATTTGCTTTCCTAAATGATTTATTTTAGTAATGTGAAGGATTATCAAAGAACGATTTAGCGCTACACTCCAAAAGCTTTTTTGGTATTATCAATTGGTGGGCAGGCCGCTCCCCTTTTTACGGAGGTTGGTTGCTTTACCGGTAAAGGCATCAATATACATAATATGCTCATAATCATAGATTGTCCATTCCATTGGTTTTTTTTCGTCCCAATAGTTAAGGGGGTATTGAATGTCCATATGTACTTCTTGAGGTTTTATACCTTTTTTTGTTGCAATGCGCAAAGCCTCTTTCCAGCACACAGGGTAAATGGTATCGTAGTTTACACGGTACGTCTCTATGGGCGTGGTGGATGTAGCATCGCTGTACTTGAATTTTATTTCTTCGCCGATTTCTGTACCACTATGGTCATTATATTTCTCGATGAGCCTACCAATACTATCATAGGTATAAACTGTATGAAAGTTATTTTTTTTTGTTTTTATATCCTTGTAATATTTTTTTTGTTTCTCATAAGAAATATCCTCTCTTAAAAGCGTTTTCGTAGTATCTGAATCTACAACTACATTTTTATAGCCCTCTGTTTCAGCTAATTTTTTGTAATTATTTATATCAAATAAATATTTGTCTTTAGGGATAACTGTATCTGTACAAAAACCTAAATTGTTATTTTCAAGATAACTTTGTGCTCCACAACTTAGGAGAATGAATACTAAAAGAGTATTTAAAAGTTTTTTCATAATTATTTATTTTGGTGCCAATCCCACAATTTTTCCCATTGCCATTTCCAGAGGCTTTCTCTTCTGTCCGAAGTGCCTTCAACATTATAGTCCATTATATTCTCGGTCTTTAAGGCTTTAAAACTATGCTCCCTAATACTGCCAAAACTGTGTTTTAGGCTCATACAGTGTAACACCTCGTGTACCAATACCATTTCATCAAAACTGACAAAAATTTTAATAGCGAAAAAATGTATGGGTTCGAAATAGATTAATATTGGGAGAATGGAGTCGGTTTTCCGACCAATACAACTTTGCCAGTGTAAGCATCTACGTGCACTACTTTTTTTCTGTCAAATATTTTCCAGACCATTGGTTTTTCTGGTTCCCACCCTTTAAGAGGCATTACAATGTTTACTTCTGCCTTACTTGGATCGACTCCTTTTTTAGTTGCAAGTTGCAAAGCCTCTTTCCAACACACAGGGTAAATGGTGTCGTAGTTTACTCGATAGGTTTCTATGGGCGTGGCGGATTTGATATCGCTGTACTTGAATTTTATTTCTTCGCCTATGTTTGTTCCTGTATGAGTGTCGTATTTTCTAGCTAACCTTCCCAAGCTATCATAGACAAAAAAAGTTTCGCTATTATTTTTCAAGGTTTTTAAAACAGAATAGTATTCGGTATTTTTATTATAAGCTGATAAAGCTATTGTTGTAATTTTAATTGAATCGTTCTCTTTTACAACTCTATCGGTATTTATTTTTTTTATATTTTCTTTTAAATCAGGGATGTCGAGAAAAAAAAATTCTTTTGGAATTTTCGAAATACTACAATTTTCTAAATTATCATGTTCTATATATTTTTGTACTGAACAACTTGCCAGTGCTGCTATAAAAAGTATACTTAAAATCTTTATCATAATTATTTGTTTTTATGCCATTCCCACAATTTTTCCCATTGCCATTTATAAAGTGAATACATTTTCCCCTTGTATACATTATCTCTCGAGCCGTAGTAGCCACCTTCAGGTGCTGGAGATCCTTTTTGCCAATTATAATCCATGTAATTATCACTATAACCTTGATACAAATCAAATGAACTTAGATTGGCTGAAAAGATATGTAGTAGGCTAAATGAATGACTACATTCATGTACAACTGTCCTTTTACTGGACAGTCCAGAATTAAATATTACATAATGATTGCCCAAAGTTTGGTTGGAATATTTAAACAGTAATACCCATTTATAGTTGTGACAGAATAGTTTTAAAAGATTTAAGAGGACATAGCTGGAATTAAAATCTATTTCTTCGTTATCGCCTGCTCGTAGTAACCTATCAATAATTGAAAATAGGGTTTATATTCTTGAGGAATCTCTTGCCCAGGCTGGATTAACCAAGTACTTTTTTCTCCATTTATCTTTAAAATAAACTTATAATCAACTTCATCTAAACAAGTACCACAACCAATTTGATTATCTTTTTCTAAAATACCTTTTGGAAAATCCTTTAACCGATGATACATATTTTTATTTATTTGTTCTTTTGAACCAAACCAAAAAATTGTGTCATTCTTAATCTGATAGATCTTTTTTTCTCCATCAAGACTCACCATAAAACAAGTGATTTCGAGCTTATTTTTGCCATTGTCTATTATTGTTTTGTTTTCTCCATTATTTTGGCCCAAGCAAGATGAGAAAAGCAAAACAATTGCGCAAAATTTTAATAGTTTCATATTTAGTAAGTTAAGATTAAGCTGCGGTCTTTCCGCATTATTTCCCATTGCCATTTATAGAAGTTGTTTATTTTATCATTGGCCTCAAAAGGATTTCTATTTGAAGTACCAGCCTGATTTACATAATCCATTATGTTATCGGTCTTTAAGGCTTTAAAACTATGTTCCCTAACATTGCAAAAACTATGCGAAAGGCTCATACAGTGTAAAACTTCGTGAACCAAAACCATCTCTTCGAACCCTTCATAAATAACCACAGACCCTCTGTTTAAAGCTTTAGGGATTTAGGAATGAAGAAATCTATCGAGGCTAAGTAAATCAATATTGGGAAAATGGTGTGGGTTTTCCGACCAATACCACTTTACCGGTATAGGCATCTACGAGCACTACTTTTTTTCTGTCGAATATTTTCCAGACCATTGGTTTTTCTGGTTCCCATCCCTTTAATGGCATTTCGATGTTTACCTCTGCTTCACGTGGATCGACGCCCTTTTTAGTTGCAATCTGCAATGCCTCTTTCCAACACACAGGGTAAATGGTGTCGTAGTTTACTCGGTAGGTTTCTATGGGAGTGGTGGATTTGTCATCGCTGTACTTGAATTTTATTTCTTCGCCAACTTTAGTGTTTGTATGGTTGTTATATTTTCTTATTAACCTACCTATACGGTCATATGTAAATACGGAGTTTAGTTTATTTGTTTTTGAGGTTAGATATAGTGTGTATTTCTTTTCAATTTCATCTGGGAAAGTTTCCATTAACAACACCTTGGAATTATCTGTGTTTATTTCTACCTGATAAGATTCTGGCTCTTCCAGCTTTTGTTGAAAACCTTGAATATCAAAATTATATTTGTTTTTTGAGATACCATTTTCCGTACAGTTATTTAAATTATCCTTAACTATATAATTTTGCGCTCCACAACTTAGAACGAGTACACTCAAGAAAATTCCTAAAATCTTTTTCATAATTATTTATTTTGGTGCCATTCCCACAATTTTTCCCATTGCCATTTCCAGAGGCTTTCTCTTCTGTCCGAAGTGCCTTCAATATTATAGTCCATTATATTCTCGGTCTTTAAGGCTTTAAAACTATGCTCCCTAACACTGCCAAAACTGTGTTTTAGGCTCATACAGTGTAACACTTCATGTACCAATACCATTTCATCAAAGCCATCGTAAATAACCACAAACTTTCCGTTAGTGTCTTGGTTATAATCCATATAGTTTTCATCGGTTTTAGATTGGTCTTTGTATTTGGGGAAATCATTTCTTTTTTCGGCAGTCTTTTTTTGTGTTTTCTTAATTCTAATGTTGTTATTTATTTTATTGATATCAATATTTAATTTATTTAAAGTTGATTGTGTGTCTTGATTATTAGACAATAGATTGTTTTCAGATTTTTTTGCTTCATCAACATTATTTAAAAAACTAGTTTTATTGTAGCAAAGTTATCGCAATACCAAGCTTTGTTTTTTGTGACTTTTTCAATTTGCTCATATAAGAAAGTTAAAATACGTGTTTACTGTCCTTGTTCGATCGATTTCTTTTGATCGTTTTTAAAGCTTAATGTTTTTTCTAACTTTTCAATTTCTTCATCTAAATCTTCTTTGTATATCTTATCAGATTCTCTAATTACATAGTTCCCTAAATTTTTTTCATCAAACGTATGCTTTAACCCCAAAGAATGCCCAATCTCGTGTAACATGGTAGGGTTTGCAGCTTTGTCGGTATTGTTGCTGTGGGCATCGACTAATAGATATAAAAATGTCTTTTGTCTTGTGAAGTTTTGTATTCGGTTTTAATGCTGAGACTTTTTGCATAGAGTTTTATTAGCGTCATTGGGATTAAAAACCAATCTAGTCAATAACGAACACCCAGTTCAAGCTCCAAGCTATCGATGGTTCTTGCAAGCTGGATCATATAAGCTTTTGTATCTTTTTTTAAGTTTGAAAAGTCTGAACTAACGAAAACCTCCTTTTCATCTGCCCCATTAGCGTTTTTAAATTTAAGGACATAGAACGCTTCATCATTTAACTGCAATAAGCTTTTCTGTTCACTAACCTTTATTTGCTTGGGTATGTTTAATATAATATCGCCATTTTTTAGCGTATCAGAATATGACCCTATCTTGTCACAGTCTAATTTAGGATTGTTTTTTGAATTACAAGAAAATAGAATTAGTTCATTATTACTGTTCAGCTTAAAGAGAACCTCGGAGTAGAATTCAGGATAAGCTTCGGTGAAACCAAATATAAGATATTTGGTTTGTTCAACTGAAGTTTTCTCGGATGCCACTATACTTATTTCGCTCTTTTGTAGCGTTTTTTTGCAAGCAGTAAATAGTATCAGCATGGCTGAAAATAATACACGTATTTTCATGATTAATATGATTGAGTTAAACTTCGATCAGTTCTTAATATATCTCATTGCCATTTGTAAAAATATTAAAAGCTAAAAGTATTTAATAACACGGATCATTTTTATTAAAAAGACAATGTGGAAACCGAATATCAACTGAATCTTGTAGCTTGTAAATTTTGGTGCTATCTACTTTTCCTTGCTTATTATAATAAGTCCATTTACCATATTTAAAGTTGTTTTTTACTTGGCCTTTTTCCTTGATAACTGCTATTTCATCTACTTCATATTTTTTATCTTTATAATAATCAACTAAATAATATTCAATCCAATCTCCATTGCCCTTCTTAAAGATATTCAATAAATTGTTCATCGAAAGTGTTCCTCCAGAATCATCAAAAAGATACGGAGGTATACTCTCAATATTATACTCATAATCACATGAAGGCAGTCCGTTTTCTATGATAATGCTTTTATTCAGATCTTTATTAATTGTATAGTTTACCTTCACTCTGTCCAAGAGTGTATTCCTATAGAATATTTTTCCTTGTTTTATCAAATAATTTTTTTATATCCGATAGTCTTTCTTTTTTAAATTCTAGACCGTTATCATCAATTTTATAATCATCTATGAACCAGTATAAAACTGAATCATATTTTTGTGAATTGACTACAATTTTTATATTCTCTGGTTGTAAAATTGGGGGTTCTATTTGTGATTTAGACTTACACCCAATCAATAACGCTAAAAATATAAGACAAACAACTCTTAGTGATAGTATCTTTTTGCTTTGAAGTGAATGTGTTGACACCTATTCTTCTTTAGCTATTCCCTCATCATAGTGAATGGTCTCCACAAGATCGCCCTTTTCATCAAAACGGCACCATTCGCCTTGCTTTTTGCCGTTTTCATATAGACCTTCCTCTTTTAATGTTCCCGTATTGTAATAATAATCCTTGTATTTGCCGTTTCCTTGTGAACCAAAAGTTATATTGTATAGTACATCGCCATTGGTGTTATATACCCGGTAACGGCCTATCACCAGGCCGTTATTGTAGTTTTGGGTCTTGACCAGTTTGTTTTCGTAGGTGGTTTTCCAAAGGCCGTCTTTGTAGCCCTCTTTGAAGGTGCCTATGCTTCGGATAGCTGTGGGATAATAACTATTTGCAATATCAGTATCCCTATTAAGTTTGGTTTTTATAAATATGTGTTCTCCAACTAAAAAGTGATTGTCAGATTTTCTATGAAATCGAGATTTTCCTTGTTCAACAACAATATCTACGGTATGTGATTCTGTTGGAATCGTAATTGCCTCAATCTTTTTTTTCTGAGAGTTCACTAAGTTGCTGATTAATACTACAAACAAAAATACTATAATACGTTTCATAATCATTTCGAATAAAATTTTAAAATATCATTTTGTAATGCTCTCCATTGAAACTTCCAAAATGATTTTTCGATGTTGTAATAATCCATAAAATTTTCTGTTTCTGATTGTATGAATTTTGGTAAGTTTCTATAATATATATTTAGACGCTCTCTATAATTTTTATAAGTATCTTTATATTGAATCCATAGTTCAGCTATTTCTTCTTTTGAATAATTGCCTTTTAGCATATAGTTCATTTGTTCATCAACTTTTAGAATAAAGTCATTCATTCCAAAAACTTGCTCATCAGTCAAGTCGTCCTTCTCCTTAAAAGAGTGTTCTAATCCAGCTACGTGAGCAATTTCGTGAGCAAAACTTTCTTTGTTGTCCAGGTTAGTTTGAAAAATCACACAGTGTTTGGCATCGATATCGCCTAAATCTCCATAACCGCCCGCACCTTTGGGGCCACCACTTTTGCTATGCTTTAGCGGTGCTAAATAGACAATAATCCCTCTTTTGTTGGCGGCCTTTTTATGTTGTTTTTTAAACTCCTCATAGAATTTATCCAAGAGTTGATTGCCTTTAAATACTTTCGTGTCGGCAATGATTAAATCGTCAGCAATCCACTGTGCTTCATCTATTTCAACATCATAAACAGTGCCAATGTTAGCTTTTAAGAGTGCTTGGTTTAAGCTTTGGGAGTTTAAATAGGTTTCGAGGTTTTTAAGGTCGTCCGTTATGGGCTTAGATGGATCGCCAAAACCCTTGTCCATCTAGTTTTCTATGGCCGACTGGTCTGAAACAACCGTACCTTTCCGGACGATTCGTACAGGGGTGATATCAAACTCCAGTTCTTTGTAATTGGCATTTTTAAATACCATTAACTTGCCCACTTCTTCTTTTTGGTCGTTCAGTTTAGCAAATACTTTAATTTCTTCGTGTTGGGTTAGATTTCCTTTGCATTTAATCTTGAGAATATAGGAGGCGGTGTATATTTTTTTTTGGACTTTGCTATCCCATTTAACTTCAGTGGGAGTGTTGGAAATAATATTTTTCAGGTATAACTTAGGGGTTTTTAGTTCAATTTTAATATTTGGGTTACTTGCTTCGAATATGAGTTCTGTAGGATCTACGACCAAAGGTTCAAGCTCTTCTATTTCTAAATTTAGACTAACGCCATAGGTTTGAATTAGGTTTCCATGAGTGTTCTGCGCTTCTGGCGTATCTGGGTACATGGTAAGCCAAGCAGGATAATAGTCCTTACCATAAGGTGAAATAGGGTTCTTGACGTCTGTGGTTTTGTATTCTTTTTTTAAGTCTGGGACGTCATCACAGAGTGCTAACTTAGCATTATGAGGGTTTCCATCATGATCTTTTACTACGGTAACTATAGGATGTATATATTCATCACGTAACCAGTCGAAGCCATACTCACCCATATAACCAGTGGATCGCCTAAAATGTACCATGAACTTCTTGAGCTGGGGAGCAATAAGTAGTTCTTCTCCAGAACTAAAACTCCGTCCAGCAGCTTCAATGGTATCAATTACTAACGTACGTGCCATAATTTATTTTTCTTTTTCGGTTTCTATCCAGTTCTCGTCTATGGTTACCAGTTTCATTGCTGCGGTGCCATCTGCCTGCACGGTACCGGTATATTTTAACTTTTTTTCACCTTCTTTAAAATCCTGTTTGTCTTTGTCTTTTACATTCACAGTCACCGTTTCTCCGGGATCCATATTTTCGGTCAGCACAAATAACTGGGTTTTATCTCCATAGTCCGAACTGTCAATCCGTTCTTTACCAGCTTCATCCATCCAATAGCTCTCTACTACTTTTGGGGCTTTATCGTTACCCATCATAGCACCGGGGATCATCATGGCAATGTTTTTAAAGGTTTCTTTTACGCTACCAGCACTGTTTATTTGGGCGTGTTGTATCACGGTAACTTTTCCGCCTGTGGCACACATACATTCACTGTCGTCAAACAAAAACTTTTTGCTACTGCCTAAGGTAGATTTCTTGGCTGTTTTGGTCCATGGTTGTAAGGCAGGAACACAGGGTAAATAACTACTGCCCGAAGGCTTTAGTTTGCACTGTCCAAAAGTTTCTGGAACCTGGGTTTCTTTATCGGTCGCCTGGAACTTGCCTTGTATTTTCACCTTTTTATTTTGCGTGACCAAAAGCTTTGCCGGTTTCATACCTTGATCGCATTGTAGCATCGCTCCATCTAATACATATTTTTTACCCATCGTCTTCCTGTTTAAAGGTTATCGTTGTTTCTTTTGTATAAAGGTTTCCTATACTCATGGCGTTAGTTAAGTTCCCATTAATAATCAAGCCCAATTCGGGACGTAGCTCATAGCTTCCGTGGTATTCAAAATCTAAATTGTGCTGTGAGCCAGGCTCGGTAGGCAAGCTGCCCAAAAAAGCGTTCATTTTTGCTAAGGGAAACGTATCTGCTTCGGTGTCCAATTCCCCGGTAATCTCAATCGTCACTTCACTAAAGGTAATATCCTGTTTGGTGATTTTCTTTTCTTCTTTTATAGGTACATCTATATTCCCTAGCACATTTGCCAGTGTTTTTGAATCTTTTATTGCAGAATCACCTTCAAATTCCCGATAAAAGATATTGGCAAATAGAAAGTTATAAAAATTATCGTTTAAAAACACGTTTTGTATCTCACTTTCCTGAAGTTGCCAATCAAAATCGGCCGCCATTTCTTTTAGATCGGGGTAGGTGTCTAACAATTCTGTTTTAACTGCCTCCCACTTATCGCGAATTTGTTGTGTGTTCTTTACTTCACACAGTTTGTAATTCTTGCTTACCACTATCATTAGCTCATCATTAATACTCGCTACTTGCAAGGCAATGGTTTGGGCTTTGTTCAACTTCTTTATAGGAAAGTTTCTTTTATCTAAAAAAAAGCGGCGTTGGTTAGTAAGTGTGTATTGCAAGTTACCTTCGTTATCTTGACCAAAAAACTCTAGACTAAACTCCCAAGCCATTTTTGTGACTATGATTTTCTTGCCCTTTGTTTCTATATTACTAAGTAATACCGTGTAGTCACGGGAAACAAGCTGGCCGTTAAGCTTTAGTTTGGGGGTTGTATATGAATAGCTTTCTGACAAATTAATCGGTTTTAGAATATACTTTTATTTGAGTTTTCGTTAGTTCTATTTCATTTCCATTATTGCTTAAAGTAGTTTTAATAGTATCATTAAACGTACCTATATGGGCTTTTAAGACAACTTCTTTGTTATTTTCTGTAAGGAGAGTTTTAAAAGCTTTGGTGGTTTCTTGTTCATCGAATAACAACTTGGCGGCAAAAAGATTTCCATTTTTGTCCTGCCACTGTATCCTAGTAGAACTTGGTAAAGCCCAACTCTCTAATATAGGTTTGATGTCATTGTCAAAATACTGTACGTCCTGTTCACCATTGACCATGGTTATTTTTGCTTGTCCGGGGACAAATTCTTCTTTATGCGACAAGACTATTTTCCAATTGTATTTTTTACCGTAATTCTTCCAACGGTCAAAAGGTATATTTCCAGTTTTTATTTCTTTTAAAACGGTATCTGAAACTTCATCTTTCAGTGTGGAATTTATAAATTCCTTTTCGCTGAGATTTGTTGTGGGTATCATTTCTTTAAAGTCAACTTCAGTTTTAGTGCCATAATAAGTTCCTATTTCAATTTGATAGGCGGTACCAATCATCCATAAAGTAATCATGCCACCAGGAGCTATCCCAACAGATATATAATCAAAATGCTGAATATTTTTAGTTTTGGGATCTTTTAATTCCAGTTGAAATAAGCTATCTATTTTCTTGTAGGGAAGTTCTACTTCAGCTTTGTAATATTTATTTTCAGTATAAGCCAGCCAGATTAGATTCATCTTTTTGGGTACTGCTTTATAATCATCTCCAGAAATATGTATAGAACCGATTTCACCCCATCCATAGTAGACAGTTCTTTTATCTGGAATCCGTATATAAGAGTTATCTTCTGCAGTAAAATAAGCTTTATAGAGATAAACGGGGTAGTTTTTAGGCGCAGTTTCAGTTGGTAGCCATTCAAATTTATTCATTTGAGCAGTGTTTTTTTGTTGACATGAACCTTGAAGAAAGGAACAAGAACATATTAAAAGTATTATTTTCAGTTTATTTTTCATCCAGGAATTATTTTTCTGTAACGTTCTCTGCTCCAAAATTTTCTACGTGGTCCCATGGTGAGACTTCCAAATCGTGCTGAAAAATGTAAAAAATCATGGCGTATAGGCTTCAGTAGAAGCTTGTCCTCATCATTTTCAAAATCCAAAGGTTCTCCATTGTTAAGTACATATTCATCAATCCTATTCTTTAAGGGAGTAAGGGCAGGGGGAATCGCATAAGCACTTTTTAATTGTTCTGCTTTAAGAGGAAGATGTTTTTGTGCAGTAAAACTTGCCATGACCGAAAGAGGGATATGCGTATAAGTATTTGGTAAAGTACGCGTACCTTCAATAACTGATGGGGTCATTCCGTTCCGATCCCATCGTACAACTTCAAGTTGCTCTGGGCTGTACCAACCTTGATCAATAGCAAAGTCACGCTCATAATACGCAAATCTTCGTTTTTCTACCTCTCCATTATTATAACTACCTCCTAAATCACCATGTACGCCGGGCAGTGAAAATTCTTTGCCTCTGCCGGATTGTAATGCGCTACGTATATTAGTAAGCGAAAAATTCTTTCGGTGTTCGTCTGCTGCTGTTAGGTGTAATGTAAATTGTGCTTTACGAATGGCATCTAACCCCAAAGCTTCGGTATCGTTGTCATAACTAAAGACAACCCCGGCACCATGTGAGGAAACGGTATCGTAAATCCCTACAAAACGAACGATTAACATTCGTAAAGGGATGCCACTATTTTTTAATTCTTTTCCTAGATGGCCATGACGTGGTTTTTCGGGAATGGTGGTTTTTCTAGCACTTCCCGTTCTATTGTGAGTGTACATTACTTTTTCAGCTTGAAAAGGTTTGCTTACTTCATGTACCAAATTTCTTGCAGCGGCGGCACCGCGGCTAAAACCAAAAACGTCTATGGTTAATGTGTTTATGTTTTCGACTCCCTTTTTTTTGGTTATGTTAACGATTTGCTCACACGCTTTCTCTACTTTAGCACGAATCCCAGTACTTCCAGTCCCAAAACCTCCACCAAGTGTAGAATCCTCTTCAAAATCTTCGGTCCCGATGCCTTCTATGTATAACTTGAACGTTATAAGTTTGTCAGTGTTGAGGTTTTCATAATAGGGCTCCATACGAGCTATATTACTGTAATAATTTTCAAAACTAGCCACATCATCATTAATGTAGCGTGCGGCCAATTCAAAGTTTTTTGAGGGATCATCATCAGCTTTCTCATATTCCAAACGGGCTTCAGTGTTGTTACGGTTGTTCCAAGTACCATCTATAAAAACACCAACCATCACGTTTTTTGATTCCGTTTCTTCAAAGCTTTCATGGGTGGATTCTTCCACAAAGGTGGGTGCGGTTTGCAAATCGATTTCATCGAGAAAACTTTTGGAGTTTTCTGCGCCTGTAGGGGAAGATGTTAATGCGGTATTGAACATAACTATTTTATTTGATCTGAAGTTTTATATACGTTAACTTTTGCTTTATTAAGTTCAACGGTTTCATTTTCCGATTCTAGGGAAAGAGTCACTGAACTGTTGTATGCACCGACCTTGATAATAAGATTAACTGTTTTATTATTGGGATTTTTGAAAATAGCTTCAAAAGCTTGAAAAATCTCCTGTTCATCAAAAATTATATCTGCACCAAATTTATTTTTGTCCTTGTCGTACCATTTATACCCTATTTGTTTTGGTATGGGTAATTGAGCATAATCACTTATTTCGGGATTGTTAGTTTTAAAATAAAAATGTGCTCCATTGTAAAATTTTGTCCGTATTTCTGCTGGAGTACTTTTATTTTTAAATTTCCAAGAAAATCGTTTACGGTAAGTATTCCATATCTCTTTATTTACTCCTTCTTTCTTTAATTGATTTTTTATATTTTCAGGGAGATAGTCTATAGTTGCTGCTATGTATTTTTTTCTATTCTGAATACCGCTAGGATTAAACTCTTCCATACTAATTTCTGCTGTATGGGCTAAGTAATGACCTACTTCCACCGATTTGTCTGCACCAAGTAACCAAACGGAAACATTGCCTCCTGGAGCCATACCAACAACTACATTTGAATATGTTTCCTGTCTACCAAGATGATTTACATATCCATTATCAAATAAGGTTTTAATTTTATTTATGGGAAGTTCAAAATCACCTTTGTAAAATGTACTTTCTGTAAATGACAGCCAGCTCAACATTAATTTTTTTGGAAGTGACTTAAGGTTTTCTCCTACAACATAGGTAGAGCCTGTTTCTCCCCATCCGTTATGTACTGTACGGCCACCACTCGGTATTTCAACCATACTTCCATCTTGGCAGGTGATTATCCCTTGGTGAATCTCGATAGGATATTGATTAGGGGCACTTTCAGTTGGTCGCCACTCAAACTTTTTCCCGTTTGTTATTTCAGATATATGTATTTCTTGTTTTTTGTTGTCTTGGCAAATACCCAAAGTTGTCCCCAAGAATATAGCGAAAACAAATACAATTGCTTTTTGTATGGATAGGATACGATTATTCACCATAGTTTACGGTTTCTGCACTAGCAATGGTGATTTTACCGCCAGCGTTGGTTTTTATCTCGCCACTGGCGTCCGTTTTAATTTCCTGTGCTTCTTGCTTATAGGTGCTGCTTAAAATCTTGATTTCCTCACTAATTTGCTTATCTTCATTGTTAGCTGTAATAAAGCTATTTTCAGTAATACTTTCAGTTTTATTTTTCCCTACGGAAACATCCATATTTTCTTCGACGTTAATCTGCATATTTTTGGCATTGAGCGTCATGTTTTCTAAAGCAGAAATCATAATATCGTTATTGGCCGTATCAATACGAATTACATTGCCGTTTTTATCAGTAATGGTAATACTCTCACTGCCGTTAGCATCATTCATTTCAAAAGTATGCCCACTCCGTGTACGGATAGCTTTAATATCATTTTTTTCTGTTTTCCAGCTCTTGGGCCTATGGTTTCCGTGGTACAATGCTCCCATTACGTAGGGTCGTTCCGCATTGC